>CAZWWW010000001.1:0-24901 GCA_964637715.1 uncultured Phycisphaeraceae bacterium
GCTCTGGGCGGGTCTTACGCAGGATCAGATCTTGTTCTACAGCGACAATACCGGTGGCGCGCAGCCGCTCGGTTGGGACATCGATGACGTCTCGATTGAACGCGATCCGACGCCGTGCCCGGTTGTCTGCGGTGACAACGATATCGGCGTGGGCGAGGAATGCGAGCCCGGCGACGGCACCGTGCCCGCGCAGGACGGCGCTTGCCCGGGACGTTGCGTCGCCGTGGGTGGAACCGGTGCCGGCGGCGAACCCGAGTGCACCTGTGACATCGGTCCTTGCGCGTCGACGACGAACGATCTGCCGAATGGTGATGCGCAGACCTTCACTGATCATTTTGGTTGGTGGACTTTCAACGCGTCCGCTCCGGCGTACAGCGTTGAGACGTGTGGTACGGCTGACTACGACAGTGCGTTGTCCGTTTGGACGGGCACCTGTGACAGCCTCGCGTTGCTAGCCTCGAACGACGACTGCTACGGCGGTCCGGTGTTCGGTGCGGGTTCAGACCCGTTGGCGTCGTGCTACAACGGTGCTTCGGCGTTGTATTACCCGTACAACTCGTGCACCTGCGCGGCGACGACCGAAGGTCAGGACTACTGGGTGTTTGACGGCCGCGTTTCGTTCGGCGACACCACCGTCATCTCGCTGACGAAGCGTCTGGCCTGTGGCGATGCGACCCCGTTCGGGGCGTGCTGCAGCCCGTTTGTCGGTTGCGTTGACGTTGCTGATCAGGCTGCCTGTACGGCGCTCGCCGGCACGTCCTTCACGGACAGCAAGACTTGTGCGGGTGTTGGGGCTGCGTGCCCGGCACCGACGATGGGTGCCTGCTGTGCCCGTGTTGACGGTACCTGCACCGAGACGGATGCAGCCGGTTGCACCGGGAACAGCACCTTCGCCGCCGGAGCGCGTTGTAGCGAGACGACGTGCGTGCTGGCTGTGGGTGCTTGCTGCGATTCGACGCCCTTCGCGACCCAATGCCGGGACGGTTTGACGTTCGGTCAGTGCCAGGGTGCAAACGAGACCTGGACCAAGGACGCCGCGTGTGCTGACGTCACTTGCATCGACGACGTCATCCCGACTGTCTCCGAGTGGGGTCTGGTCATCATGGCCTTGCTGCTGCTCATCGGTGCGAAGGTCTACTTCGGTCGTCGCGAGTCTTTGGCGTAAGGAGCTGACGGCTCGAACAGACCGAACGACAGTTTGATAGCGTAGGTAACGGCGGGCCCGGTTGCATAGACCGGGCCCGCTTCGTTTTTTCGGACGGTCGACCCCGGGGAACGCCTTTTTCCTGATCTGCGAATCCGCTTCCTCTCCCGCGATGACGCTGAACTGCCTTTTTTTCGGCCTCTGCGGCAAACTCGACCGAGGTGAACGCTGGACATGGGTGCCTCAACTCTCTAGAATGGTGGAAGGGTCTTATGGGTCGCTTCGAAGTTCGGGGGAACCCGAACGGGGTGGGTTGTAAGGAGCGGGACCGAGGGCGGTGAATCCGGCGTTCCCTTCGATGTTTGGAGAAGGGGGAAGGCGGGGGCGATGCTCTCGTTGTGGGGTGCCGGGCCGCGTGGGTGGCGGTCCGGTCGGTAATGCGCCGCAAGGCGCTATGCCGCGTTGATAACGGATGCGGAGGGAGCGCAGGACCGAAAGGGGCGGATGCGTCGCGCAGAGGGAGGTGTCTCGGGGTGATCCACCGAGCAAGGCCCGGTTCACCTAGTTGTTTATCGCGTAGAGCCCTGCGTCTTTGATTGAGTCGGGCGCGCGGATTGGCTACACTAATCGTATCGGGGCGGTGCCAATGGTGCGGTACGCCCGGTCTTACGGCGGGATCAAGAAGGGGATAGAGCAATGAGTTGGTTTTCTCGACGGATATGTTTCCTGGCAGGCGGCCTGGGTTTGGCATTAGCCGGCAGCGCGTCGTTTGGTGCGACGTACTCGATGAAGGCGGTCAAGATCAACGGTACGCCGCTGGCGTCGCCTCAAAGCACGATCAATGCGATGAGCGGTGATCGCATCGAAGCTGAGGTGTTTCTTCGCGGTTGGAATGAAGACGAGCCCGGTGGAAAGCTTACGGTTTTTCAGTTCGCGATTGACGGCCTGAACAGCTTCTTCAAGAGTGAGGTGGACGATCTGAATGTGGCGTTGCCGGGCTGTTTTGATCTAGGTCCGGTGATTAAGTGTGCATCAAACGCCGACTGCCCGGTGGCCACGCCGAGTTGCGGCACCAACATGGTTTGCATTCGTCCCTGCGCAAGCGACGACGATTGCGGCGGCGATTTGCCGGTGTGCGAGGTGTTGGGAGGGTTTTGTGCTGGGGTGAACAATGATCCCAATGCCTGTACGTTTGGCGACAAGAGCCGAGACGATTGGCCTTTGGATCATGTGAGCGTTGTTGCTGCGTGCTCGTTTCAAGGTGTTGACATTGCGTGTGGGGCCGTGACGCTCGGAGCCCAAGGGGTTGACAACGGACAAACCGCTTATGTAGGCACGGTTACGATCGATTTGACGGCGGCTGCGTGTGGTACGATCGTACCCGCTCTTGTTACGACCGAGGAAGGCGGCTCATTCATTACGCTTGCTTCGGGTTTCACCTTTGTGCCCGCCACCGAAAACCTGACCATTAACGTTACGGATAACCCGACGTGCATGGGTTGTTCGACATTGGTGTCCAGTACGCCGCCGGATTGTTCGGTAGATGCGCGGATTCCGCACGCGGTGGACTCGACGAATCCGAGTTTTTGGTTCAATGATGGGTTTGACTTTGAACTGGAGTTCAACAATATACCCGAGGGCGGCTTCATGCAGAGCGATTTCTCGCTCAGTGTCGTCCCGCCCCAGCCGATCCTTCCGTCAATTGACGCCTTTTCGGTAGATGGCAGCGGTAAGATCGTATCGTTCAGTGTGAATCGTCCCCCGAGCCTTACGCCGCCGCGTTGGTTGTGCATTAACTTTGACGACCCCAACCCCTCCTGTCCCAACCAGCCGCGCTGCTGGGCGCGGTTGCCGGGTGACGTGAATGGGGATAACTCAACATCGGCCAATGATTTGACGGCGCTCATCGTAGGCCTTGGTGACCTTGATGTCAACCGGTGCGACATGGACCGCAGTGGTGCGTGTAACGCGCCTGATCTCTTGATGTGGATTGACCTCGCTAATGGAGTCGGGCGGTTAACATCCCCGCTGGGAAAAACGCTTGACCCCTGTCCTACGATTCCATGATGGGTCAGCGGTGAGCGGCATTCGCCTGACCTGTGCGGGCGATGATGAGATGATCGTATCTGACGGCGAGCGCTTGAGGCGCTCGCCGTTTTTCATTGGCTGTTGATACGGCGAGGGTTCAATCCCCGCGTCGGTCGCACGGGCGTCGGGCCGATCTCGATTCGGTCGTTTCCTTTGCGCTATCTGTGTCGGCTGTTGCTGCGGTTCGGTCTCGTTCAAAGCCGCCGATTTACCATTCCGGCCCGCCGTCGTACGCTCCGAAGACCTCTTTCATCGTGTCAATCATTTCGCCGACGGTGGCATCGGCGGCGGCGGCATCGATTAAGGCGGGCATGAGATTCTCGTTGCGTCGGGCGTCGGTGCGCAGCCGATCCAACGCCGCTCTGTGCTTTCCGGCATCGCGGGAGGCCTTTAGTTTTTTGAGCTTGGCCACCTGCGTTTGTTCCACCTCGCGGCTGATTTGGAGAATGTCGATATTGGGCGGGCCGTCTTCCACAAAGTCGGTCACGCCTACGATCTTGCGCTCGCCCGCGTCGAGCGTTTTCTGTTCGCTCTGGGCACTCTCGGCGATGCACCGGCGGAAGTAGCCTCGGTCGATCGCCTTGAGCACGCCACCCATCGCGTCGATCTGATCGAATATCGCGTAGGCTTTGGCTTCTATCTCGTTGGTTAGCTTTTCAATGAAATAACTCCCCGCGAGCGGGTCGACCGTCTGCGTTACGCGCGTTTCGAAAGCAAGAATCTGCTGCGTGCGCAGGGCTAGCTTGGCCGCCTCTTTCGAGGGAAGAGCGAGCGTTTCGTCCATGCTGTTGGTGTGGAGGGATTGGGTTCCCCCCAGCACCCCCGCCATCGCCTGGTAGGCGACGCGCATGAGGTTGTTTATCGGCTGTTGCTCAGTCAGCGTGACGCCGGCGGTTTGACAGTGCATGCGCAGTTTGAGGCTTCGCTCGTCCTCCGCGTTGAATCGATCGCGCATGACGTGCGCCCAGATGCGCCGGGCGGCTCGCAGCTTGGCAATTTCTTCGAAAAAATCGTTGTGCACGTCGAAGAAAAAGCTGAGGCGCGGTGCGAAGGCGTCGACGTTCAGCCCGCGTTCGATTGAAGCCTGGGTATAGGCGATGCCGTCGGCAAGCGTAAAGGCCAGCTCTTCCGCCGCGCAGGCACCCGCTTCGCGAATGTGGTAGCCGCTGATGCTGACGGTGTTCCACTGCGGCATGTGCTCGGTGCAATACTCGATGGTGTCCACGACAAGTTTGACGCTCGGTTGCGGCGGGAAGACGTATTCGTTCTGGGCGTGGAACTCTTTGAGGATGTCGTTCTGTAGCGTGCCGCGCAATTGGTTAAGCGGAACGCCTTGTTCGCGTGCGACGCAGATGTAAAACGCCAGGACGATCGCCGCCGGCGCGTTGATCGTCATACTCGTGCTCACGCGCCCCAGGTCGATACCCTCGAACAGGCGACGCATATCATCCAGCGAGGCAACCGCAACGCCACACTTGCCCACCTCGCCCAGTGACAGCGGGTCGTCACTGTCTCGGCCCATCAACGTGGGCAGGTCGAACGCGGTGCTGAGACCGGTTTGCCCGTTGGCGAGGAGGTATTTGAAGCGTTCGTTCGTGTCAGCCGCTGATCCGAAACCCGCGAACTGACGCATCGTCCAGAGGCGCTCGCGGTACATCGTGCGATGAACGCCGCGCGTGTAAGGGAACGAACCCGGCTCGCCGAGCGCTGTAGCGGGATCGAACGCAGCTATGTCCTCGGGTCCGACGAACGGCTTGTCCGCGTCGACGGCACCCGACGCGCCGGTTTGATGCAATGAAGGTCTAGCGCTCACGGTGACAGCTCCATCCACGGGGCGGGTCTCTTTTCAAGAAAGGCGTTGAGTCCCTCGCGTGCTTCGCGGTTGTTGAAACATTCGACAAAGGCGTTGATTTCGTCGTGGTCGCGCGCTGCTCGTTTGGCGAGCTCAACTGCCTTGGGGGCGGCCATTTTGAAACTGCGGCAAAAAGCCGGGACTCGATTACGCAAATCTTCAACGGAGTTTACGATTTCATCCACCAGTCCGTACGCCAGCCCGTCCTCGCTCGAAACCTGCGTCCCGCTGAGAATCAACCGCTTCGCCCGGGCGGGTCCGATCAGGCGCGAGAGTCTCGTGATACCGCCCCAACCCGGAATCAGTCCGAGCGTAACTTCGGGCTGACCGAGTTTCGCCCACTTGACCGCCACGCGAAAATCGCACGCCGCCGCCACTTCGAGACCCGGTCCAAGCGCCGGGCCGTTGATCGCCGCTACGGTGATGCACGGCAGCGATTCGAGATCGTGCATGATGCCGTTGCCAAGCTGGCAATAGTCACGCGCTTCGTCCGGACCGAAACGCGAGACTGTCTTGATATCCGCACCGGCCAGAAAAACCTTGCCCTCCGCCGTGATGGTTGTCGTGCGGATTTGAGGCTCCTTCTTCACCCGTGCGATGGTGCCTCCGAAGCTGTGGATCACGGTGGGCGACATGACGTTCACGCCGCCTTCGGGCGTCGAGAACTCGATGGTCGCATGGGTGCCGTGAATCTCAAGACTGACGAGCGTCTTACTCATAGGGATAGAAGCCCCGTTTGGTTTTGCGCCCCAGCCGACCCGCCAGCACCAGCTTGCGAAGGAGCGGGCAGGGGCGGTAGCGATCCTCACCGAGGTCGCGGAACAACACTTCGAGTATGTTCAGGCAAACGTCGAGTCCGATCAAATCCGCCAGGGCGAGCGGGCCCATGGGGTGGTTCATGCCCAGCCTCATGATATCGTCGATCGCCTGGGGCTCGGCGACGCCGTCCTGCAGACAGAAGATCGCCTCGTTGATCATCGGCATGAGCACCCGGTTCGACACGAACCCAGGATGATCATTGCACTGGACGGGTGTCTTGCCAAGCGATTGGGCCAACTCGATGGTGCGTTCGGTGGTTTCGTCGCTCGTTTGAAGCCCACGAACGACCTCCACGAGCTTCATGAGCGGGACGGGGTTGAAAAAGTGCATCCCGATGAACCGGTCGGGGCGATCCATGGCGGCGGCGAGCTGGGTGATGCTGATACTACTCGTGTTGCTGGCGAGAATACCGTCGTTAGAAACGTGCTGCTGCGCCTCGCGGAGTACTTCGATCTTGGCGCCTGGCTTCTCGATAATCGCTTCGACGATTAGCGAACAGGTGCCGACGTCCGAGAGTTTCTCGACCGTCTTGATCCGCTGTTTCGTCGCACCCGCGTCATCAGCCGACATCTTCCCCTTCTCCACGGCACGATCCAGCATCTTTCCGATCTGCTGGGTAGCGGATTGAATGGCCGGGGCATACGAGTCGAACAACCGCACTTCGTAACCCGATTGGGCGAACGCCTGGGCAATACCGCGGCCCATCGTACCCGCACCGATCACGGCGATGGTTTCACTTTTGTTTGTTGTCATGGGTTCACCTTTTGTTCTTGTAGGGTGGGCATCGCCCACCTCTGGGTGGGGAAAAGGTTATGTGGTGGGCGGAGCCCACCCTACCTGGCTGCATCATGATTCAATCAACCGGCCAACCCTCTGGCAATCACAATCCGGTGAATCTCACTCGTACCTTCGTAGAGCTCTGTTATCTTCGCATCCCGCAGGAACCGCTCAACCGGATAATCGTTGCAATAGCCGTATCCTCCGAAGACCTGTACCGCATGGTTGGCCGCCCGTGAGCAGGACTCGCTGGCGAATAGTTTCGCCATCGCCGCCGCTTGCGCATAATCCTTTTCATTGTCCTTTAACCACGCCGCGCGATAGACCAGAACGCGCGCCGCCTCGACGCCCACCGCCATGTCGGCCAACTTGTTTTGAATGGCCTGAAATGACCCGATGGGCCGGTTGAACTGAACCCGTGTGCCGGCGTACTTCGTAGCTTCATACAAGCACGCCTGGGCGATACCGAGTGCCTGGGCGGCGATGCCGATGCGCCCGCCGTTGAGCGTGGTCAACGCCACCTTGAGCCCGTGACCGCGCTCCCCCAACAGGGCGTCGTGCGGAACGACGCAATCATCAAAGATGAACTCTGCGGTGGACGAACAGCGTATGCCCAGCTTCTTTTCAAGTTTGCCGACGCGCAGACCATCCCGGGGTTTGTCAACGATGAAGGCGCTGAGTCGGTGTTTAGGGTCGTCCGGATCGCTCACCGCAATCAATACCATGACGCCGGCTTCCTGGCCGTTCGTGACAAAGATCTTCGTGCCCGTGATGTGCCATCCGTCGTCCTTGAGTTCCGCGCGGCACGTCGCCGCGCCGGCGTCACTACCGCTGCCGGGTTCGGTTAACGAAAGACAGCCGATCGTATCGCCGCTGGCAAGTCCCGGCAGGTGCTTTTCTTTTTGGGATTCTGTCCCGAAGCGCATGATCGGGTCAACGCAGAGCGACGAATGAGCGCTAAGCAGCACACCCGTGCCCGCGCAGGCTTTCGAAATCTCTTCCACGACGATGCTCGAGGCGACGGTGTCCAATCCCGCACCGCCGAACGCCTCGGGGATGCTGATACCGAACAACCCCATGGCCCCAAGCTGCGCACGAAACGCATCGTCCATGGCCGATAGCCGGTCGCGTTCCGCCGCACCCTTGGCGACCTCCTTGATCGCAAACTCGCGCACCTGTTGCTGCAACAGGCGATGATCGTCGCTCAGGTTGAAATCCACTTATGTATCCCTTTCGTTGCCGGATTCCCGGTCGCCGTTATGAGGGTTCCAGCAGTTGCCTTGCAATAATCATGCGCTGAATCTGGCTCGATCCCTCACCGATCTCGCACAGTTTCGCGTCGCGCATGTAGCGCTCAACCGGGAAGTCTTTCGTGTACCCGTTTCCTCCGTGAATCTGAATCGCGTTCAAACAGGCCTTGGTCGCCATCTCACTGGCAAAAAGTTTGGCGATGGAAATGTCGAGATTGGCCGGCTCGCCTCGATCCGACAACAGCGCCGCTTTTTGCAGGAGCAACCGGGCGGCATCCACTTCCATGGCCATGTCCGCCAGCATGAACTGAATCGATTGGTGCTCGAAGATCGGCTTGCCGAACGCCGGGCGTTCTTTCGCGTAGTTGAGCGACTCTTCCAGCGCACCCCGCGCCAGTCCGACCGAAATCGCCGCGATCGTAATCCGGCCGCGCTCTAGGACCTTCATGGCGTCGACGAACCCTTCGTTCAGCCCACCGCAAAGATTTGCCTGGGGGATGCGGCAATTATCGAATGTCAACCCCACGGTGTCCGACGCCCGCATCCCGAACTTGTCCTCCTTGGGACCGATCAGAAACCCCGGCGCGTCTCGCTCAACAATAAACGCGCTGATCCCTTTGGCACCGCCTTCGGGTGTTGTTTTGGCCATCACAACGAAAACGTCGGCGTAATGTCCGTTGGTGATCCATTGCTTCGACCCGTTTAACACCCACTGGTCCCCGTCGAGGGTAGCCGTTGTTGACAGCGCCGCCGCGTCGCTACCGCATCCGGGCTCCGACAGCGCCCACGCGCCCAGGGTTTCGCCGCGCGCAAGTTTCGGTAGGTATATCGCCTTTTGTTCCTCGTTGGCCGCCCGGATAATGTGGGCGCTCGAAAGGGCGTTGTGCGCGTCGAGCATCAACGCAGTCGCACCGCAATGACGAGCGATCTCCTCCATGATGACCACCGCCTCCTGGTCGCCGAATCCACATCCGCCGTAATCGGTGGGGATGAAAATGCCTAGGAATCCGAGCTCGGCCAGCTTTTTAACGAGCGCTCTGGGTATATCCGCCTCACGATCCCACGACCGGGCGTTTGGAGCGATGTGCTCGGTGGCGAACTTACGAGCCACGTCCTGCAGGGCTATGTGGTCATCGGAAAGTACGAAATCCATTACATTCTCACTTTCAGGGCACGGCGCGGAACGGCACGAAACGATCGCTCGCAACGTCGAGGCCGCGATGCTCGTCCCGCTGCGACGCTTCCAAGGCGTTACCTTGCTGCCCAAGCAAGTTAGACGCCACAATCCCCACGCATCATACGGAAAACGAGCCCCGGCGTCACGCGGTCGCGCCTCTCGGGTCTCAGGCGATGCGGAATCCCTGCGGTCGCCGCTTCGGGATGCATAAGCCCACACGTCGCCGATCGGGCGATACAGGATGCGGCGCCGCTCGTTTCGGAGAACGCTTTGCGGAAACGGGCTGAACGAGTCAGGTAGAGGGTCCGATCGGACCGCCATGGGCAAGCCTCAATCGCTCAGAGAGCGCACGACAGAGGCGGCGTGAAGCCGACCGCGCCGTGCCCATCGTCCCCGCCCGGCGGTCGCGCGAAGGACGTTACGCCCGCCCCTGTTTTGTGATCGAGGTAGTTACCATCCAGCCGCAAAACAGACCTTGCCCCGAGGTGAACTAATGACTTCGAGGGACGGAAAACAATTGCACATTTCCGATTCCGTTTTTATGTAGATGGGCCTGCCATGCGAGCGCGAGACCGACCTGGTGAAGGCGAGCGAATAGTGTAGGCGTGATCGAAGCGGGGAATCCATAGCTGTGTCGCAGGCGCGATATCTCCGCCCAATGAACGAGTATGTGCGTATATCCCTGATCCCTAAGCCAGATCATGATCGCGTCGGGATTCTCGCTGCGGGCTACGGCGTCGGCGAAGGGATTGACATTGAACACGGTCGTATAATCTACGTGACGGCGGTAATAAAAGGCACGCGCATCACCAACCATGAGCACATGCGCCCCGGCTGAGAGTCCTTCATTGACGGCGACGTACGGGCGAAAGGGAGGGAACTCGCCGTCGTAGATCGCCGATACGGGTAGTCCCGGCATCGACTCCGCCTCGTGCAATTCGACGACGTACGAGAGGTTCCAGGCAACCCCGACAAGCAACGCCAGCCGCGTACCCGCATACCACAAACGTGTCGAGTCGCGGTCCATGCCCCAGCCCGCGAGCAGACATAGCGGGATGAGTAGGGGAACAGCGAATCGCGCGAACATATGCGTAGCCAATACCCACACGCCGAGTTGGAGGGCTGCGATAAACCATAATAGTAGATCGGAAGCATCGTCGTCGCGCGCCCGGCGCCGTCTTCTCAGCAACAACAAAGGGCACAAGAGCACGATGGCGCCGAACCGCTGATAATGATCGGCGGGGATGTGTTGCCAGAGCAGTGTGCCGCGCTGGCCAAGTTTAGACAACGCAGCCGCGGATTGTATGTCGGAAGATCCCGAGGCGGATTCCGGTGTTGCGCTATGAAGCGCGTGACCCCGTTGCCAGCGTGCTGCGGTCTGTTTGTTCCAACCGGATGGATAGGTTTGGAACAGGGAATGGGCTAAAGGAAATACGGGATTGCCGGTCATGATAACATTCTTTGCGAGCCAGGGAGAGAACGTAATGAAGGTGGTGGCAGAGACGATCAAGACAGACCGTAAGCGCGTACGCAGGGAACCGCCTATCCACGTCGCACCGACGATTACCGGAATGGCGATCATGGGGACGGCCGTGTATTTGCATCCGCAAGCAAGGCCTGCTGATAGGCCGCAGATAATCAACCACGCCCGTATCTCACGTCGCGTTTCAGGGCGTGCTCTGTCGCCAAGGTGTACGCGAGCGTGTTGCACGGCGCGCAGCAACGCGCCGACCGACAGCAGTCCAAAGGCGAGTAGTCCGTTCTCCACATAGGCCAGCCCCGCCAGATAAGGAATCCAGCCTGTCGTAGCCAGTGATATACCGCAAAGAATGCCCGCACGCTGCGACCGGATTGAGCCAATGCACCAGGCTGCGAAAACCGCCAGAACGGAAAGGCACAGATGGATCATATTCGCGGACGTGCCCGTTTCGATGTCCTCGCCGCGCAGCACCATATTGATCAGGTAGAGCATTTCCACGTTGGAGGGAAAGTTGGCGTATACGTTGTGTGGGGCGTAGGTAATGAGCCCCGCATTGAAATACTCTTTGGGCATTTCCAGGTGGTATTCCAATACGTCGTATCCCAACCCCTCTTCCGACCAGATGATGCCCGGCGGATTGGCGGCGGCTAAGAGTCCGGCTACAAGAAAAGGGATCGTGATGAGCCAGAGCAGGCGATCGCGACCAACGGCGTCGGCTGTGTGCGCTTGTTGTTTAGACCGTGCGGCTTCTCCCCACAGTGCGCGCAATCTCACAACACCCAGCCCCGTGCACACAGCCAGGATCGCGATCCACACCGGCTGTTGGAGCCATCCCATTAAGCCCAGCGTCAAGACCAACAACGACAACACGCCCACCCCCGTTACGGCTCCGATCAGTACCTGCCAGCGCACGGCTGCGTGTCGTAATCCGATCAACGGCGCGACCCACAGTCCTGCGAGCATGGGGGGGATGAGGACAATCAAGGCGCCGACGGCGTCCAGGATGATGATGGGCAGTGCGGCGGTCGCGATAACGGCGACGCTGAGTAACGTCGCAAACGCACACAGGGTTAGGATCCCGGTTGGTCCGACGATCCAGCGTCCCGCGCGATGGGTTCGTGTGGGTTCCGGGGTGCTAAGGTTCATGGGGGAAGAGGACGTCCCGCGTCTTGATAAGACTCACGAGCGCGTGCTGCACATGGTCGATACGCAGCAAATCAAGCGAGGGCGCGGTGCGTACGCCCCACACCGCATCTTGGGGGCTCCGGACGAAATAGGCTTCTTCGGGTCGCACCTGCAACTGCATCACGAATCGAGCCGCCCGGCGCACCGCGGTTTCGTAGCGCTTGGCTCTTGCAACATCGCCCCGACGTCTGGTCATGCTCAACGCGTCGCACATTCCTTCCAGATAGGACGCCGTGGCGATACCCGCGCGGTCCGATTTATAGGTCGCCAGACCGCCGTACAGTTCGGGCCAGGCGCAGTTGTCCGGTGTAAGCTGACGATCGATGAGCCAATCGGTGAGCTCATAGACGAATTCGACGTAGTCGCCCCGTTGCGTCGGTTCGGCGATCGCGGCATAAGCTTGTACCTGCCAGGGAATGAACGCCGGCGATTGCCGCTCGCGGAAATAATCCCGATAGAACGCGATGGCACGATCGAAGGCGTCGAGTAGTTCGCCGGTCGGTTCGTCGTGGTATTGGCGCGCCATCGCCAGCAGCGCCTCACCCGGGAAATAGTCCTGAGCGCCGGCGTCGATGGCCGGGGGAAACGCGGTGACAAACATGCCGGATGGGCGTTGCAACGCGCGCATGCCGTTGACCAATCGGCGCCGCGTTTCGACAAAACGATCGGCGTCGGGATGCGTGGCGAGCGCCAGGCAAAACAGCGCCGTGACCCCGAGCTTGTTGGCGTGATCCGCCGTAGCAATAAACGCTTTGTCTTCGTCACCATCGAGTTCGCGCAACCCGCGCAAATGAACGCGAACGGCGAGGTCACAGGCGGCGCGCGAGGCACTGCGTCCGGATGATCGCGCGTGCAGGCAGATGGCCAGGGTGGCCCCGATCTGGCGGACCAGATTGTCGTCCGTTGAGTAGCGATTGGCCGGTGCGTCGTATTCGTAGGTGAACAAGCCCGAATCCAACTGACGATATATGAGGTATTCAGCCAGCCGTTCTATGGTTCGGTTCAGGCCGTCCGGTGATACCGCCTTGGCAGGTACGACGGTCATGCCGCGCTGCAGTGTTACAATCGCTGCTCCCGTTGACGGTTGGTACCAGTGCAGCGTTCGAAAACGAAACAGTTGGGTATCTGAGAGCTGTTGCGCGGAGCCGTGGGTTTTTTGAGCGAGACGCTTAAGGGCGTCGGGCAAGACGGTCCCGCTCGTGATCTGCTCGCTCGGGCAGAATCGGTGTTTGATGTTCCTGCCGACAAGCAGCAGCCCGTGAACACCCGGTTCAACAAAATCGTCCACCGCGCCCGGTTGGGTCCAATCGCCTTTCACAGGAAGGAGTTGTGCTTTTCCGACGACTTCTATTTCAATGAGTGGATCAACGAGAAGACCGCGCGCCGTGTCGTCCTGATCGAGAACGCCGCGCCCCGCCACGAGAGCGGCGTCGCGCACGGCAA
The DNA here is from genome assembly GCA_964637715.1 of uncultured Phycisphaeraceae bacterium. Taxonomy (GTDB): domain Bacteria; phylum Planctomycetota; class Phycisphaerae; order UBA1845; family UBA1845; genus CAZWWW01. Next base: position 13,216 of record CAZWWW010000001.1, read on the forward strand.
GGGCCAATGAGGGCGATCCGGCGGATCCGGCGGCAAAGAGGAAGCCACCAGTCCGTAGGCGGACGATCGCATCGCGGTCGAGCGATCTGAGGGCTTTGGGGACATAACCGGGTTTGTAGGGTGGTCTGCCTTCGGTCAGATCGATGAGCGTACGCCGAGCGACGCGCATAAGGAACATGCGGTGATCGGCGCTGATGGCGGGAGCGGGCAAGGGCGCTAGCGTCTCGCCTTGCGGTGCGGTGGCGTTCGGCGCGGTCCTTGCGTCCGCTCGCGCTACAAAGGTCGAAAACGCGACGATTAGAGCCAGTGCTGGTATGAACAGGCCTGTTATGTGACCGGTTGGTGGGATACGGCGTCGCCGACCCGCCGAAACCATGAAAAACACAAAGGCCGCCGGGTTTGTTCGGTCCGGCGCGCGCGGGCCGTCAATTGAAGCGTCTTGATGCACTAGCCTGGTGTTCATTGAGCCGATTAGTATAGTGCTCGTTCGACGAGACTCAAACGAACCGCGCGGTGGGACTTCTATAAATTGGCAAAACCCGAACCGAATGTTTCCCAGGCCATTGTGACGGCTGCCGCCGAAGTAGCCGCGTCGGTGTCGGCACAGGTTCTGTTTGCCTACGCCAACGCGATCGACGATTTGACGATCCTGCGCCGAACACTTAAGGCGCCGACCAAACCGATCCTGATTTGCCGCGACAGTGAGGAGGAAGAGCGCGTTCAGCAGGCCAAGCTGACGCCGATGCGCGTGCCGTCGTTCGACCTGACGCGCATGGGGCAGATCAAAATGGCGACGCTGCTCGCGTTCTCGCAGGGTCTGTTGACTACCGGCGACGTGTTCGTGTTTCTCAGCGGCGTAGCCGGTCACGACGTCGACACGATGGTCGTGATGCGCGTGGGCGAGGAATACGAACTGTTCTTGTCCGTCGGTCAATCCAAGCTCACCGAACACATCCGCCGACCCGTTTTTGAAAAAGTGCTGCGGCTCTCGCTCGAGCTGGCGCATGAAGGGCGCGAGGGCAAACCCGTGGGCACCCTCTTTGTCGTGGGCGATCATCGAAACGTGGAAAAGTATTGTCTTCCCGGGCGTATCAATCCGTTCAAGGGCTACACCGAAAAGGAACGCAACATCCTGGACGAGACGCTGGATGAAAGTGTGAAAGAAATAGCCCAGCTCGATGGCGCGTTTGTGATCAAAGGGAACGGCGTCATCGTGGCTGCCTGTGTGACGCTGCGCCCCACGATCGCCGGGGCGCAACTGGCACAGGGACTCGGCGCGCGCCACGCGGCGGCAGCGGGCATTACCGCCACCACCAAGAGCATCGCCATGAGCCTGTCTGAATCCACCGGCGACGTGCGCGTCTGGCGCGGGGGGAATATGATCACTGAGATCGAGAAATCGCCGAGGAGTTTGTTGGATGGAACGGTCCCCCCCGGCGTAACGTCACAGGGGCGAATGAACGGACAGTAGGGAAAAGACAGAGCGCCCCCATTACACCGCGGGGTGGGAGCTGCTTTTCGATCGTAGCTCAGCCCGTTCGTGCGTGCCGGACAATGTCACCGGTTGAAAGAAACACGACGTCTTCGGCGATGTTGGTTGCGTGATCGGCGATGCGCTCCAGATTCTTGGCGATGGACAGCAGATCGAGGTACGAGGCTACGAAGTCGGGCGATTCCGCCGCTTTTTCCACAACGCGTCGGATGATCTGAGCGTATAAGGCGTCAGTCGCCTCCTCATCCTCAAAGACGCGCTTGGCTTCCGACGGAACGTGACTCCCATACGCCTGCACGGCGTGGCGCAGCATTGTCCGCACGATGGGAATCATCTCTTGCAGGTCGGTATGTTTGTCGGGCAGGTCGACGGCGTTGAGGTGCTTGGCCCGCTCGGCGACGTTGACGGCGCAGTCTGCAATGCGTTCGAGATCGTTGTTGACTTTCAGTACCGTACACAGCAAGCGAAGGTCCACGCCGACGGGCTGATACAGCGCCATCAGTCGAATGACCTCCGATTCGACTTCGACCTCCTCGGCGTCGATCTCCTCGTCTCGTTGTACGACCTGGCGCGCCAGGGCGTCATCCTGTTCCACGACGGCCATGCACGCCTGCTGAAGTACGCCCTCAACATGGCTGGCCATGCGCAGTGAGCGTCGCCGTAGGGCATCCAGGAGATCGACAAAGTGTGCGGTCATAGAGCAAGCTCTCTTTTTGTGTAGCGGTCGAATCACTGCTTCGCCCGGTGGATCGGTTCAACCGGGCGATACACAATAACGGAGAACGGATTGATCTAACCAAACCGTCCCGTGATGTAGTCCTGCGTTCTCTGATTCGTCGGTTTTGTGAACATCAGATTCGTAGCGCCGACCTCGATTAGCTCTCCCATATACATGAACGCCGTCCGATCAGAAACGCGAGCCGCCTGCTGCATGTTATGCGTAACCAGGACGACCGTATAGTGCGTCTTCAACTGATCGATCAAGTCCTCGATGCGCGCCGTGGCGATCGGATCGAGCGCCGAACAGGGTTCGTCCATCAATAGCACGTCGGGGTTCAAGGCGATGGCGCGGGCGATGCACAGGCGTTGTTGCTGTCCACCGGACAGCGCATAGGCGCTCTGGCTCAGCTTGTCTTTTACTTCGGCCCACAGCGCTGCGTCTTTGAGGGAGCGCTCGACGAGCTCCTCTAGGTCCCCTTTGTATCCGTTTATCCTCGCGCCCCAGGCGACGTTTTTGAAGATCGACTTCGGAAACGGGTTCGGTTTTTGAAACACCATGCCGATGTGCCGCCGCAACTCGACGGCGTCCACGTCGGGGCCATAGATGTTTCGACCGCGATAGATCAACCGACCTTCAAAACTCGCGCCGGGCACGAAATCGTTCATCCGGTTGATCGCCCGAAGCAGCGTGCTCTTCCCGCAGCCCGACGGGCCTATGATAGCCGTTACGTCGTGCGGATGGACCGCCAGCGAAACATCACGAACCGCCTCAAACGAACCGTAGCGGATCGTGGCTTGTTGCACCGAGATTACGGGTTCTTTCGTAGCCCCAACGTCTTTCGCCGTTGCAATCGACGGGGTGGTCGCTGGTCTAACCAAAACGGGCGGAACCAGTGGCTTCGACGACAGAATGGGCTCGGGTTCCATGACCTTTACCATGCCTTTCTCCGTTGGTGCCAGGCGCGAACGGCGATGGCGATCGCGTTCATCGGAATCAATATGCCCAACAAGACGATGATACCGGCTGCGGCCAGGTGATGAAACTCCGGCTGCGGTCGATCGGTCCAATCGTAGATCTGAAGAGGCAGGGCGGTGAATTCGTCCGTCAGTCCTTCGGGCACGAAGGCGACATAGGTCAGCGCGCCGAGCATGAGCAATGGGGCGGCTTCCCCGATCGCACGCGAGAGCGACAGGATAACGCCGGTCATGATGCCCGGCAGCGCCGGGGGCAGCACGTGCGCGCGTACGGTTTGCCAGCGCGAAGCACCCATGGCGAACGCCGCGAGGCGAAACGATTTCGGAACCGCGATCAACGCCTCACGGCTGGCGATGACAACGACGGGCAGGATAAGCAGCCCCAGCGTCAATCCACCCGCCAGAACGCTGCGTCCCGCGTTGAGAAAACGAACAAACGCCGCAAGCCCCAGAATGCCGTATACGACAGACGGTACCCCCGCCAGATTGGCGATGCACACCCGGATCATTCGGGTGAATCGGCTGTCTTGCGCAAACTCCTCGAGCCATACCGCCGCGCCCACGCCGATGGGAACGGACACCAGCGCGGTGATGGAAATGATCCACAGCGTGCCGAACAGCGCGCTTTTCACGCCGGCGTCTTCGGGCGACAAGACGGAGGGGAAGTTGGTCAGGAACTTGGTGCTCACCCACGAAGCGCCCTCAAACAAAACGCGCGCCAATAACACGGCGAGGAACAACACGCCGATTCCACTGCACGCCGCGAAGACGCCCGCGACAAACCGACCGATTCTGCGGCGGCGGTTCAGACGCGGTTCGAACATATCTTCCGTTTGAGTCATTCGTACACTTCCCGAAAACGTTTCGTTACGCCGTACGCCACGAGATTGAACGCCAGTGTAATCAGAAACAACGTCAGTGCGCACGCGAACAGCGTTTGGTATTCGAGCGAGCCCGCGGGCGTGTCACCCAGGCTGACCTGAACGATATACGCCGTCAACGTCTGAATGCTCTCCAACGGATTGAGCGTCATGCGCGCCGTCATACCGGCGGCGATGGTTACCGCCATGGTCTCCCCGACCGCCCGGGCGAACGCGAGCAATATCGCCGCCACCACACCCGACAGACCGGCCGGCAGCACGATTCGGCTCGTTACTTCAAGACGCGTAGCCGAAAGGGCGTAGGCTGCTTCGCGCAGACTGCGCGGCACCGCGCGAAACGCGTCGTCGCACAGCGATGAGATCGTCGGAATAATCATGACACCCACAACGATCGCCGCGCTGGCTGCGTTGAATACACCGGCGCTCGGAAAGATCGGTTTGAGAATATACGGCGTGATAAACGTCAAGGCGAAAAAGCCGTAGACCACGGTCGGGATGCCGGCCAGCACTTCGAGGGTCGGCTTGAGCACGCCGCGCGCCCACGGCGGTGCGTACTCACTGAGGAATAAGGCGGTGGCTACGCCGATCGGCAACGCCACGACGAGCGCCCCGCCGGCGACGAGAAACGTACCGCATATCAACGGTAGCACACCGTATCGGCGCGGGTCGAGCAGGGGCGTCCATTCGGTTCCAAACAGGAAATCGAGCGGCGGAACCACACGAAAGAACTGATACGATTCGTAGCCAAGCACCCAGAAGATGCCGAGCGTGGTAACGATCGATACCAAGGCACAAAGGAACAGCGCGACGTGAATCAGCCCTTCCTTATATCGAGTTATCCGTTTCATCGTAGGCAACGCAAGCAGCGGCGGTCTGTTGATCGCCGCGCCTCGATCGAACGAACCAGAGAACAACTCGTACCGCGTTTTATCTATCGCGCGGTCGAGGTCGGGCGCCCGGTTTCGCTGGATGGCAGCGAGTCGAGCACCCGTACAGGCCGAAACAAACGCCTGTAATCCTCGTGCAGCCTAAAAAGCGGCGTGCACCCGTGTATAACACGTTAGGCGGCTTTACCGTAGGGCAGGTGGTTCGCCCGGCTACGCCGGGGGGTTCACCCGCCTCGACCATGGCAGGTCAACCTTTCGCCTTGGGGCGAAAGAACGACCTGTCCTACCGTTTCTCACCGTCGCCGATCCTGTCACGCACCCGGCGCGCACATCCAACGGTAAAGGCGCCGACATTTCGAGCGCTCTCTGTTATTGTGTAGCGCCGAATCGAGTCGTTGTGCCGAATGAAACGGTGATTCAACCGCTACACAAAAAGAGAGCTTGCTCTGTCTCCACATCAGTGTTGCCACCGGCGAGAAAGCGGTCCGACACAAAACTGCGACTATGCCCCGACCGGTTTACGCGCTGCTTCCGTTTTCGAGGCCGTGCTATTTGATCCCGAAGATCACACCAAGATCATGCGCACCCTGAGCGCGGGCCATGGCCGAACCGGTTACACCCGCGCTGAGGCGCTGACGTCCCATTCTGTACATCTCATCCGGAAGGGCTACGTAGTTGACCCGCGGATGCTCCACGATTTTTCGCGCATTGTCAAGAATGAAACCCACAAACGCGCGCACTTCAGGACGGGCATACGACTGTTTGTTCACATACAGGAACAGCGGTCGCGACAACGGCTTGTACTTGCCGGAGCGGACTACGTCCACGTCGGGTTTGATCGGGTGCCCGGTGTTGTTGTCAATCGCCACCAACTTGAGCCGGTCCTTGTTGGCGACATAATAAGAGTATCCGAAGTAGCCGAGACCGCCGCGCTCGCCCGTCACACCTTGAACCAGCACGTTGTCGCTCTCACTGGCGGTATAGTCGGCGCGTGACGCATCCTCCTTGCCGACAATCGCCTCGGTGAAATAATCAAAGGTCCCGCTGTCGGTTCCCGGTCCGTACAGCTTGAGCGGTAGATCCGGAAATCCTTTGCGTACCTGCGACCAGTTGTTGATCGCACTACCCGGTTCCCAGATGCGCTTCAACTCCTCGACCGTCAGGTAGTCGCAGAAGTTGTTCGAGGGGTGAATCACCACCGCCAACCCATCGATGGCAATGGGAATCTCCATGAACTCGATACCCAGGGCTTTGGCCTTTGATAATTCAGATGGCTTGATCGGGCGCGAGGCGTCGCTGATGTCGGTTCGCAACGAAGGTTTCGCATCCAGAAACTTCTTGAATCCGCCTCCGGTACCGGATATACCGACGGTCACGCGAACGCGCGGCTGCACCGCCTGAAACATCTCCGCCGCGGCCATTGTGATCGGCGCGACGGTGCTTGATCCGTCAACCTTGACCCTTCCCCTTAACTTTTGCTGCCCCATGGCGGGGCGATCCCCAAGGCCCATTATCGCTATGCATACCATCATCGCGCTCACTGTGGCCTTCATCCGAATACGCTTGCTGATGTGTTGGTTCCCATACATAAGCATTGTCTCCCTTTCGAGTAGTCTTGCAGTGTAACTACTCGGTTATTCCCAGTGCTTCATTGACCGCACTGCTTACGAGGATGGAACTTACCCCTACCGCCGTTTGATTGATGGAGTCCGCGATGAGTTGGCCGATTTCCTCGCTCTGACATCCGAAGAACTGAAACGAACAGCCGGTTACGAGAACCATCGCACACTTCAACATACGCTTCCGCATAAAAAAACTCCTTCGTGTTTAGGTGATTGTCGTTCCACTTGTGACTGCGGAATCAACACTTCGACGTCCAGGCGGTGTTACAGCAATATCCGTTATTGTGTATCGCCGTATCGAGTCGATTCTCCGGATGAAACGGTGATTCGACCGCTACACAAGAATAGAGCTTGCTCTAAAACGCGACCTGAAAACGCCACATGAACGCACTCACGTCTCCGCCCTTGGTCGGATCCGACCAGACATAGTTCCACATAGTACGCACGTTCGGATTCAGGTACCAGTTCAGACCCAGCGTCAGGTCTCGTACGCGTCCGCCGCGAACGCCCGCGTCGCTTAGATTCAAATACGAATAGCGCGCCGCGATCTCCCACGCGCCGCGTCCGCCGTCTTTGCTCCAGTTCTGCTTGGGTTTCACCCGGCCGAACGAGCCGGACGATTTTTTGTAGGGGCGGTGCTCCCCGGTCAGAAAGTAACTGGCCTGAACCGAGGCGGCGGCCAACTGCGGATCACCGATGTACCAGCGCGTCGCACCGTCGATAAAGCTGTGGGCGTATTCCGCTTGAACCGAGAACGGGCCGTTGACCAGCGCGGCTTCCAACCCGACGAAAGCGCCCGACTCCGCAGGGAACGAGCGCGTGTCCACAATGCGCGGCGATTGATGCACTTCGGGACGCGACCGGAACCGGGTCGTGTCGCCTTCGTAATTCCTGTGCGAAACCGCCAACCCGACATGGAGAAGTTTGCTTCCCCCGTCCTCATACCAGGGCAAACCGGTCACGCGGGCCGTGGCGTCGTAGGCCCGTCCACCCGCGCCGTCGCCCGTGCTGTCCGTCTGCCGAAATACGCCCGCCGCCCAGCTCATTCGATCATGGAGCGCCGTGTCATGGATCATGATGCCCGTGTTTCGACCGGGCGCGAACGTGTTGACCAGACTGCGTTCCATGAAGGTGATGTAGTTACTGCTTGTCAATTCTTCGAGGCTGAAGGGCTCTTTGAATTGGCCTATGCGCACGTTTCCGACGTAAGGTACGTTTTTGAACCCAACGTACACATCCTTGAAATCAACGTCGCCGCCCGCGAAGTCGTATTGCGTCTTGAACACGATGTCGTTGTAAATCGTTCCCGAGAAATAGAATCGGGCGCGGCGAAACTCCGTTCCGTCGTCGAAGTCCTCACCGAGGCGCCGCTCGATGTCCCCGTCCTCGGCAAAAAAAGTGTAATCGTTCTGCAGGCGGCCACCGATTTTCAGCTTGATCGATCCGTCGTTCGAGTCTAACCGCAATCCGTCTTTCCAATAGGGTCGCAGCGTACTGCTTTCGTTGACCCATTTGCGCATCTTTTTCCACTCCTCCGAATCAGCGGCGGGGGGTTGCGCTTCTTTAATCTCTTGCACGGTCTGCTCAAGCTGTTTGACGCGATTCTGCGTTGACTCATCGACCTTTGCGCCCTCCTTTTGGTCCAGCCGCGCTTCGAGTTCGTCGACACGTTTCGCCAGACTGCGCACCAGGGCTTCCAGCTCGCGCTCCCGCGCCGACGGCTCCTGGGCGAGCGCCGGATCGCCTGACCAGCACAACAGCGAGCCTAACAACAATAAGGTAGCTCGATTCACGCTTTTGCTCCTTGTTGAGAACGTGAAAAAAAAGAACTCAGGCCCGGGGTCGGTAGGTCGCGCCTGCCCCGACGCCCGCCGATGGTTCGTACCCACCCGTGTCACGGGCTGAACGGTAGCGACTAGATGTTGGCGTTGTATTAACGAAGTGTAAAGATTTCGTGAAGATTGGATTCCGTCTCGTCGACCTGTTCCGAATCGACGGTATTACTCCGGCGCACTGGACCGCTCGATCATGGTTAACAGTAGACGCGCCGTTCGCTCGGACGCGCCGGCGTGCTTAAGCGGTGCGACCATGGCGCGTATTGCGTCGACCATGGCACGGCGGGTGGGTTCACTGTTTAACAGATGGATCGCGCATCGCGTGATCGGCTCGGTCGAACGGTAATAGGGCATGAACTCCGGAACGATTTCGCGGCCCGCGAGGATGTTGGGCAGCGCCAGGTGCGGTGTGTGGATCATCCAACGCCCCACAAGGTGATAGAACAAGCGCGAGGCGTTGTACATCACAATCATCGGGCGTTCGTGCATCGCCACTTCGAGTGTCGACGTGCCGGACGCTACGAGCACGAGATCGGCGGCACGAATCAATTCGGTTCGGGCTTGGGCATAAGCGTGAAGGCGTAGATTCGATCGGCGAACTGCGGCGTCAATGATCGGGCTAACCTGAGCATTCGCAACGGAAACGCCGACGTGCGTTTTGGGGAACTCGGAAAGAATGGCCCGCGCTACCGCGATCTGTCCGGGAAGCAACTCGCTGACAACGTGCGTGCGCGATCCGGGCAGCAGGGCGACAACCGGGTGTCCGGCTGCCCGAATCTCTTGGACACGCCCGCTGTCGTAGCTGTCGGGGCCGCAGGTGTCCGCGAGTGGATGCCCTACGAAGGTCGCGTTGACTCCTTGGTTGCGGAAGTAGGATTCTTCAAACGGCAGAATGGCGGCTACTTGATCGACCGAATTACGCAGCTTGTGGATCCGATATGATCCCCAGGCCCAGAGTTGCGGAGCGATGTAATACAAGACGGGGACGCCGGCACGTTTGGCACGGGATGCCAGGGGAAAATGGAGCGTTGGGGAGTCGATAACCAATGCGGCGTCGAAGGGGTATCGTCTCAGATAGCGATCCGCCGTATTCAACAGCCGTATCGCCCGAGGGACGACGCCCACCACACCAAGCAACATGGCGGAGTGGCTGGTCATGTCGAAAATGCGGTCGCATCCGGCGCTCACCATGTGGGGCCCCGCTACGCCGACAAATCGGATGTCGGGCGAAAGGGCGTGGGCTGCGCGGATCAGCGCCGCTCCGTGCCGATCCGCGCTGGGTTCGGCCGCGCTGATGAACACCAATGGTCCGTGAGGTCGGTTGTCAGACTGCATGTCACCGTGACCGGGATCGGCAAGGGCCTTTCGAGGTGTCGGCCCCGAATGCAAGCTCGAGAAACAGCCAAGCGGCTCGGATCGCTGCCCTGCGCGCACGCTAAGGGCGACAACCGCGGGCGTCAAGCATCGTGTCGAAATGCCATTATGTTGTTGTAAAATACTTATCCATAGTCACTTAAATAACCATTGGGTTGGTCGCGGTCCGGGATGCAACAGGGTATTGACGTTTGACGACCCCTGATTATCGCCGAACCCAGCGAATCCGGTGATAGCTTTTGGCGATAAGGATCAAACGACGGGGAGCCTGCAAGAGCGGTTCATCGTTGGCGGGGGTTCGACTCTCGGCGTTGTGGAAGGGTGTGCGGGTGAGCTGGCTGGTGCAAAAGGTGTACGCGCCAAGGACGTCACCCGGCGACACCGGCGTTGCTATGACGACGCGGCAGGCCCGTTAGGGGTGTGCTAAAGCGTTCTTTCGGAAAAAGATCGGCAAGGGGCACTTGATCGGCTGAGCGGATCGGTTACGCTGGTATATTCCGGCTCTTGGGTGGCCGGGTGACAATCGGTCTTTGGTTGGAGGTGTGGCTTGGCAACGGAGTTGGTACGTCAACTGGTCGACGCGGGGGTTCATTTCGGTCACCGCACGAGCCGTTGGAACCCGAAAATGGCCCCGTTCATTTTCGGAAAACGCAACACGATCCACATTATTGACATCCGCGAAACGGTTCGCGGTTTGCTCCGTGCTAAACGCTTTCTAACCCAGGTCGTCGCCAAAGGGAAAGACGTTCTTTTTGTTGGGACCAAGCGTCAGGGTCGCCTGCCCGTCTTGGAGGCGGCGCAGCGATGCGGCATGCCGTCTGTCACGGAGCGTTGGCTGGGTGGAACGCTCACGAACTTCCGCACGATTCGTTCACGTCTGGGCAGGCTTGAGGAGTTGGAACGCGCTGAAGCGGACGGTACCGCGCTCGAATACAGCAAGAAGATGATTGCGATGCGCGCGCGGGAAAAGCGCAAAATATCGCGGAATCTCTCCGGCGTGAGGGACATGGCCAAGCTTCCCGGTGCGCTCATCGTGATCGACGTTCACCGCGAGCTGAATGCGCTTCGTGAGGCGAAGATTCTTCGGATTCCGACGGTTTGCCTGATTGATACCGACTCCGATCCCGATTTCGCCGACGTGCCGATTCCGGGCAACGACGACGCCATTCGTGCGATCAGCGTCATTCTGCAACACCTCGCCGATGCCGTGCTAGAAGGCAAAAAGGGACGTCTGGCGGATCAACCGGATGAGAAGCGCGAGTCGGCCGGTGGGCGTCATGGTGCAGGCGCTCCAGAAAAAGGAGGGCCCGAAGCACTGGCAGAGCGGGGCGGTGTTGCTGAAACGAGAAAGAGCGCGGGGGAAGTGGCGGCTCCGCCGGCGGCGGGACCGGGTCCGGCACCTGAGCTCTCACCCGCCGCCGCATCGGAATCCGATCGACCCTCCTAGCGGCGCGCTGTTTGACTGCCCGGTGCGGTTGCGGTCTGCCGGGCAGCGCGTTAATCCGTTTGATGTGGATGATCCCGGACCGGTTCTCGCCGCGGTGCGTCTGTGAGTGGGGCGAACGAGCGGCGTTAGAGATTGATAGGGAAGGTTTTGCAGCAATGGCAGTGATCACAGCGAGTATGGTCAAGAACCTTCGGGAGAAAACGGACCTCCCGATGATGGAATGCAAGCAGGCGCTGAGCGAGTGCAGCGGCGATCTCGAGCAGGCCATCGAATGGCTTCGCAAGAAACACAAGGGCAAACTGGCGGATCGGGCCGCCCGGGCAATGGGCGAGGGGCGCGTAGCCGTGTACAGCAACGAATCGCGGACGGTTGGCGTCATTGGTGAGCTTCAATGTGAATCCGCGCCGGGGGCTAAGAAGGAGTTGATGGGCGATCGTGCGTAATAGTTTGGGC
>CAZWWW010000002.1:0-24488 GCA_964637715.1 uncultured Phycisphaeraceae bacterium
CTCGATGCCGGTTCGGGTGTCCAAGAACCGGCACATGAAAACGATAAATGCTCTAATAGGCGCCTCCGTTTTCACCGTACGCCTGAACCACCCGTTGAACCAACGGGTGTCGGACAATATCCACTTTAGACAACCGCACCGTCGCGATACCCGGTACCTGTTCCAACCGGGATACGGCGTCCAGAAACCCACTGGGCGCCCCGTGCGACAGATCGCTCTGGCTGTCATCCCCCGTGACAATCATTTTACTGTCATTGCCGAGCCGCGTCAGAAACATCAACATCTGAGCCGCGGTCGCGTTCTGCGCTTCATCCAGGATGATCGCCGCACCGTTGAGCGTGCGCCCCCGCATGAACGCCAGCGGTACCACCTCGATGATGTCGTTCTGCATGAATCGACGTACCTGCTCGAAGGTCATCATATCGTTCATGGCATCAAACAGGGGTCGCAGGTAGGGATTCACTTTGGCCTGTAGATCGCCCGGAAGGAATCCGAGCTTTTCGCCGGCTTCGACGGCAGGTCGCGCCAAAACGATACGCTTGATCCGGTGTTCTTTTAATAACTGCACCGAGACGGCTACTGCCAGATAGGTCTTCCCCGTTCCAGCGGGTCCAAGACAGAATGTCAGGTCGTTGTTAAGAATGGCCTCGATATAGCGCCGCTGCCCCGCGCCGCGCGGTACGATGGATACGCCCGGCAGCAGGACGTTGATCGCTTCTGGATTCTTTGTGTGAACCTGCCCGTTGCCCGATGCGCGCCGGATCGCATCGTGGACGGCCTCGTCCGTCAGTTCCGCACCGGATCGCAACGTGCGCTGCCACGCCTCCACGACCCCCGCCGCCGCCTGCACGGCGTCGCTTGATCCGCTTAGCCGAATCACATTGTCACGGGCGGTAACCCGAACGGCGAACTCCGCGCGGAGCAACCGGAGGTTCTTGTCGGTCGTTCCGTACAGAACCGTCCGAAGAGACGGGTCTTCGATGGGTATGTTGATATCCAAACAGTCAAACTCTCGCGGTCAACCTCGCCTGTACCTCCTGTACCGCGACCCGCGGACCGCCATCCCCTCCGCCCCCATTCTTTCACACCGGCCATACCCACGTCAAGATCAGCCAGGCTGCAGGCAGCGCCAGCAGGGGACTGTCTACAAGATCAAGCATACCCCCAAATCTCGGAAGAACACGACCCGAATCTTTGATACCCGCATCCCGCTTAAAGCAAGACTCTAACAAGTCGCCGATCTGGCCAATCGCAGACAGTGTAGCTCCGAAAAAGAAAGCGTAAATACTAGACGCCCACCCGTTAGTGTGGAGTTCGGGGGGGAGTACCCTGCCGAAAACGACGTTGCCCTCTGTCGAGCCGAGGTGCAAAAAGAGGACCGCAACTAGGCCGCTGAACAAAACCCCGCCGAGTGCCCCCTCGATCGACTTGCCCGGGCTGATAGCCGGTGCCAGCTTGTGACGCCCGAGGAACGTCCCTGTCAAATAGGCGCCGATGTCGGACGCTTTGATCACAAAGAGAGTAGCCAGCACCAGCCAAGCCCCTGCCGGTCCGGGACCGGCTATCCCTGATCGAATGTGAATCGCGAACCCGGGTAAAACGCCCAGGTAGGTAAACAAGAGGAGGGTGGCTCCGGCGTCGCGCGTGACGCCCTCGATACGGCGACGCATGACGAGCGCTGCCGCACAGCACAGCATTCCCAAGCCGACGACCACCACAGTCGCGTACCAGCCGCGGGTGCTTGCCGACCCGCCACAATACAGTCCAGCCGCTAACCAGGGTCCAAGAATGCTCAACACGATGAATAGTTGACCAACGCCAACGCATGGGGATGCGCCGGTGTTCCGAAGTAATCGGGCGAACTCCACCGACCCGAGCAAACAAAACAAAACGGTCATTAGGGGAATCAAGCTGCCGTGCGCCAGCAGCGACGCAGACGGCCCGTCACCGCTCAACGACCGCCGCGCGATCTCCGCGTCGCCCCAGAATCCGAAGAACAACACCGCCAGCGCGACGATACCAAAGAGGATGCGCTGCGGCACGGTCTTTCGTTTGGATAAGGTATTTGGGGGCACGACAGGGCGAAACGATAATTGCGGTACGCGCTCCTGTCCAGGATCGGACGGCGACCGGGAGCGTTTTTTGATAGTGCGTATCGCCGAATCGAGCCTTGTTACCGGATGAAACAGTGGTTCAACCGCTACACGGAAATAGAGCTCGCTCCAGGGGGACCCGGGGTGCCCCGATCACGTTCGACCGACGCTTTCGTGCAAGCCGATAAGCCCTTATGATGGCTGTCTACCCATCGGATGTAGCATGACCGGCGACGAACCCAACCATTTGCCCCGACGCGACTTTTTTCGCGACGCGCTGCGGCGCGCCGTCAGTCCGCTTGTCGACTACCTCGAACGCACACCGGGTGATCCGGGCGCAGGACTGCGATCAACCATCCGGTTGCGCCCGCCGGGGGCTATTCCCGAAGATCGGTTTTCCGACGTGTGTCGCCGTTGCGGCGCGTGTGTGCGTGCGTGTCCCGCGTTTGCGATCGTGGCGTCGAAGGAATCGGGACCCGCGCAGGGAACCCCCGTGATTGATGCCGACATATCCGCCTGCGTGGTGTGTGATGGGTTGCAGTGCACGCACGTTTGCCCGAGCGGTGCGTTACAACCGATCGAATCGCCCGGCGATATTCGCATGGGCACGGCGGAGGTTTACGGAAGCCTGTGCGTTCGAACGCTGGGCGAGTCGTGTACCGAGTGTGTCGATCGCTGTCCGATCGGAATCACCGCGATACGCTTCGACGACGACGGGCCGCCCACTGTTCTGGCGTCGGGTTGCGTCGGGTGTGGCGTCTGCCAGTTTCACTGTCCCACGACACCCAAGGCGATTGTCGTATCACCTCCGCCGCGATCTTGACCAACACAGTCGATGGCGGGGTGGCCGGTCCTGCGCCGTGTATTGATGAGCCCTACCGTTTTTTCGACCGCCGATCCTGTCACGCACCCGGCGGGCGTTTTAGCGGCGGGTTGACCGTTCGACTGCGGGACCTAGGATTATTTTGATGGCGAACAATCCCGAGGAGCAAGCATGATCGAGAGACGAAAGCGGCGTTGCACTCGGCTCCTCCTGCCGCTTGTTGCATTGATTGGCTGTGGTTGTCGCAGCGCGGGCCCCGCGACGGGTCCATCCACCCGATCGATCCTTGTAGCGGATCGCTCGGCGCGCGGCGACGCATTGTGGGAAGTGACCAAGGATGTGCTGCGCGGTCACGGATACCGCATCGATCGTGTTGATCGGCGCGCCGGGGTCATTACGACGTGGCCCTGCACCTCGCAGCAGGTGTTCGAGTTCTGGCGCAACGACGTGTGTACGACGGCGGATCAGTGGGAGGCTACGATCAACCCGATCCGTCGCTGGATCGAGGTACGATTCACCAAAGATGACGCCGGTGCATGGCGCAGCGTGTCCGTGATCGCTCATAAGGAACGGTTTTCCTCGCCGGATCGTCAATTCAACAGCACAGGCGCTGCGTACCAGGTTTTCGGCAATCAACTACCCGTAGCGGGCGGCGCGGCGAATGCGTCACCGGACGATGATCGCTGGCTTGATGTGGGTCGAGATCGGGTTATGGAGCGCTGCATCGCCCAGCGCATCATGGATCGGGCGGGTCTGACCGACGTGTCGGCGGGCGCGGGGGTTTTGACCCACCCATCACCATAACGGGGCGTACCCAGTATCCTCTATACCATGGGGTCGCGGCATCGACACGCGATGTGTGTCGCTGCATCCGGTCGTTCCGCCGGATGAAACAGTGATCTGACCGTGACCGAAACATCGTGTTTGCTCTATGAGATCTCACCGACCAACACACTGGCTGGTATGGGTAGCGGCGACGGCGGCGCCGTTTGTGGGGGTCGGCGGTCAATGCGCGGACGCTTGTGTCGGCGTCGCGGCGCAAGCCCACACCATCGTGTCCGATGTCGTCGTCGATCTTCTGCCTGAACCGGTCGGGGCTTTTTTTGCCGCCCGCACCGACCGACTGCGCCGTATGGTCGGCGATATTCCGGACCGTGCCTCGGCCCGGGATACGATGCGCGGCGATTCGCATTTCGTGCTCTTGGATATTGCCGCGTTTACGGGGTCGGCCGGCGAACGACGCCGAGCGGCCCGGGCATTCCCACGTAATGCGGGGGATGCGGCGAAGTATTGTAGCCGGTTCGGTACGTCGAACTGCGGGCGACTGCCCTGGGGGTTGATCGAATCCTACGCCGGTTTGGTCGTGGCGTTTCGTGCACATGACACCGGGCGCATCATGGTTGACGCAGCGGCCATCGTACACCTGGCCTGCGACGCATCCATGCCACTGAACACGACGACGATCCGCCAGGCGCTGTCAGAGACAAGGGGCGAGGCTACGAGCAAAAACGATGCCGGGGATGGCATCGACGGCCCCTTGCTGCTGCGTTTTCAAGAAGAACTGATTGAAGCACACGGGGCGCGCGTTGCGTTCGAGGTTCGGGTGTGGCCCGGTCGGTTCGAGCCTGTTTCCGATCCTGTGGACCGCATCTTCGAAACGTTGATCGCCGCACATGACGAGGTTGACACACTCGTAACCTTGGCGCGAGACGCCCGGGCGCAGACATCCAAGACCGATCGGGACCAGGCACGAGCGCCTGCACCGACCCACGCGCGTGCCCTGCCGGACGGCGCCGTTTCGCTGATGGAAGCCCGTCTCGAAGCAGGAGCGCTGCCGGGTGCGGAGTTGATTCACGGGGCGTGGCTCAGCGCCGGAAAGCCTGTGCTTCAGGGCGAGGGCTCCCCACACAACAAGCACGCGGCGGCCGCCTCCGGAGCGGCGGATACCTCTCCGGACGCCTCCCCGTGCGGCGCCCCGTTTTGCGGAAGTCGCGACAGCACGGTGTTTCACCGCGCGTCATGCCCCCACGTGCGGCGCATCCGAAAGGAAAACATGGTGGGGTTCGCCGGGGAACAAGATGCCTGGCAGTCGGGACGCAAGCCTTGCCGTGTCTGCAAGCCCGACGAGCACGAGCACGATGATCCGTAGCGCTGACAGCCAGCCAAAGTCGGTGCGGCAAGATCCCGAAACCCGTGGTTTTACCGGCAAGGCGGCGGAGCCACTTCTGTTGTGTGGAGCGTCTCCATCGCAAGCTGTCGGAGGGGATGCCGACTGTTGCATGGTGGTGCGCCGACGAACGGGTTGAGCAGACGTTCAGCGCAAACAAAAACGGGAAGCGCTTCCGTTAAGAGAGGCACTTCCCGTTCGCGTAGCGTAAATGATTCGACATCAGCGCGTCGCGACCGACCGCCGTGGCGTAAGTCGGTGGCAGCGACCAAACGGCGCCGCATCGGATCGTTCCACGTTTCTACGCTTTCTTCTTACGTTTCTTTGTGGCCTTCTTGGTTCCCTTCTTCTTTGTTTTCTTCTTGGCCTTCTTAGCCTTCTTTGCGGTCTTACGTTTCTTAGCCATGGACATCACCTCCTTTCTTGATGAAATCGTACACCATCACTGCGCTCTGTCAAAAGATTTTTCGTTGTGCGACCCTAGTTACACGTCGCTTCGCGCCGCCTGCCGCATGAACGATGGGCCCGCGCATGACGCGGTGCGACACCGCGTGGCACGCGCATCGACGGTTGTCAACATGTCCCATGTCGGTTGTGGATCAACCGAAGCACGTACGACACCTATTCACTTCGTACGTTCTAGAGTGCCACTAAGTGACACTTATGGACGAGGCAAGAGGTGAGCCGCGTTGTTGTGTGGAGTAGGTCAGGCCGGGTGGCCGGAGCGGGAAAAGCGTTAAAATCAGGGAGGTTTGCCGTTCGGCGCCGTGCTGCAAGCGCCTACCAGGGGAAACAGCGGGGGCCGAACCAGATGCGCGACAGCGTACGCGGATGGGACCAACGCGATGGAAACGTTTTGCAAGGTCCGCGCGCGGGGTCTCACGGGTCGAGACGATTGTCGCGCGCGTGAACTGCGCCTCTTGGGATCTGCTTCAACGCGTAATGGGAGTCGGGCGCGCCGAATCCAACGCCAGTACAGGCTCATCCCGCGCCAAAAAAAGTTTGAGATTTTTTTGATTTTTTGCTTGCCAACTCCGATCGCACCCCTCCGTTGAACGATGTCGGCGCGGATGTCGCACCGGCGCGCGCCGTGATGAATGCGTTGCGGCGCGCTTTGGAGCAGCGCTCTTTGGCAGGTTGAGCGCACCGAAAAGAGTTGTTGGGAGCGTGATGACAGGCGCTGCGCGCCCGCCGTCAAGGCGCACGCGACACGGCGATCAGGCGCGCTCGACGTATTCGCCGGTTCGAGTATCGACGCGGATGCGGCTACCGTTTTCGCAAAACGGGGGCACGCGTACCTTCGCACCCGTTTCAACAATCGCATCTTTGGGTTGGTTCGTCGCGGTCGAGCCTTTGACGACGGGCGGGGTATCGGTGATCGTCAACTCGACGACATTCGGAAGCTCGACGCCCATGAGTTGGTCGTTGAAGATCTGCCCGGACACCTTGGTATTGGGAATCAGCCACTGCGCCGCCTCGCCGACCAGCGAAGCCTCGATGGGAAGCTGATCGAAGGTCTCGAGATCCATCAGCACGAACCGGTCGCCGTCCCGATAGAGGTATTCGTACTCCTTGGTTTCGACAAAGGGAATCTCGATGGAGTCGTCGACCCGAAAGCGGACATCGCTCATCACGCCGTTGCGGAGGTTTTTTATCTTGGTCTGCATGTAGCTGCGCTTGTTGCCCTTGGCCACATGCTGGGCTTCGTGGACCACGGCGGGCTCGCCATTATACAGAATAGTCCGCCCCTTTCGAAGGTCTACCGCTTTGATCATAGTCGCCGATACTCCGCCTGATGAACCGTTTCTCCAGTTCATACATGCTCGCCGAAGGTCCTCGGCGGGTCAACTGTATGGATTGGCGGATCGATACGCCGGATCTACAATGGCCCCATCATGGGTCGATCACGCCGCAGTGCGGTTCAAAAATACCACGACCGCGTAGCCCCGCGCTACGACCACAGCTATGACGACGCGTTTTGGAAATGGCACGACGAATTAACCTGGGACTACCTCAAACCGCACCTGCCCCGTGATCTGAGCGCTGCGGTTCTTGATCTCGGTTGCGGTACGGGCAAGTGGGGCGTGCGCCTGATCCACAGTGGTTACGCCGTCACGTTCGTCGACATTTCGGGAAAGATGCTCGATCAAGCGCGGACGAAGGTCGAAGCGGGGGTGGGACTTGATCGCGCGACGTTTTTGCAGGCCGATCTGTGTGATCTTTCGCACGTGGAGACGGGGGCGTACGGGTTGGCGCTGGCGTTCGGGGATCCGATCGGTTGCGCGGCGTCGCCCCCGCGCGCCCTGAAAGAAATCCATCGCGTCCTCAAGGAAAACGGTGTGCTGGTGGGTACGTTGGACAACCGTCTCAGCGCAATCGAGTTTTATCTACAATCGGGCGATCAGCACGCCTTGAAACGATTCCTGCGCGACGGCAAGACGCATTGGCTGACCAAGCGTGCTGACGAACAGTTTCCCATTCACACCTACGGTCCTTCCGATCTTGAGCGTCTGGTTGAGCGGGCCGGTTTCGCGCTGGTCGAGTTGTTGGGTAAGACAGTGTTGCCGATGCGCGCCCACCGCCATTTGTTGGCTGATTCGGCGCAGCGCAGAAGCTGGGCGGCCATTGAAAAGCGTCTCGCCCGCGACCCGCACGCCTTGGCCCGTGCGTCACATTTGCAGTTCACCTGCCGTGCGCTACCAACACAATAAGCCACTCAGCAGGGCGGGGGTTACCTCTGCATAAACGGTGACGGCTCTATTGGTTTGAAGTGGTCGAATCTCCTGTTGATTCAGTGAACCAACTCGATGCAGCAGCGATGGACGAGCGCAGGGCGCGTGCTGGTCGACGTGCTAAGAGGCGACGGACGCGCGCTGCGATCTTCGCGTTACGTTGCCGGTCTGGATCGCTTGTGGGGGTTTCAAGAGTTCTGGGTTGCGTCGGCGAACCGAAGGCTCTGACGCCTGACCCGACGACATACGCGACGTCAACATAGCGGCGCGAGCTATTGTTTTGCCATTCTACCGCCCCGTCAGCGCATCGTAGCGGGCGGGGGTGCAGCAGACAGCGATTCGCCACGCGAAACCCGCGTGTTTTGTAATGTAACAGGCGCCGTGCGGGCTGGATGGAGGGGGAATTCGACGAGCCGAGAACCGCCGGGAAGCCCGTTCGCCCTCTGGAAAAGTTGGCCGCACTCGCGCCTTGAAGAACCACCAACGATCTGGCATAATGGTATGTTGATAAGCGACGGCGCCGACCAGCGGCGCGGTCACGGATACTTTGACAACCGAGTGAGGGTACCTATGGGCGAGCTACTTGAGTCGCTGCACAAACTCCAGGAATTGGAACTGAAGTTAGCGGCGATCCGACGAGACCGAGAATCGAGAATCCGCTTCCTGAACGCCTGCCGCCGCAAAGTGCAAAAAATCGAGGAACGTCTCGACGCCCATAACCGGCAGCTCCGAGACCGACAAATCCAACTCGACACGCTATCCCTGGACGTCACCGCCCGCGAAGATTCGATCGCCAAGCACCGCGAAGCCCTCACCAAAGCCAAGACCAACCGGGAATACGCCGCCGTCCTGACGGCTATGAATACAGAAAAAGCGGACGTCATGAAAATCGAGACGGATGTGCTTCAACGTATGGAGGATATCCAGAAGTTCAAGGATGAACACGCAGCCCTCGAAGCGGAGCGAGAGAAACTTCAAGCCGACGTCGCCAGGGCGGAGCAGGCGGTCGAGGCGTTCGACGAGCAATCAGAAACGGAGCGGACCGCGCTCGAGGCGGAACGCGAAGCGCACGCCGATCACGTGGAACCGACGGCGATGGCGGCCTTTCGGCGCGTCGCGCTCAAACTCGATGGGGAGGCGATGGCGACCATCACCAGGGTTCACCCCAAGAAAGACGATTATGTGTGCGGCGGCTGCAACATGAACGTCTCGCTCGAGGTGGTCAGTTCGCTTCAATCCCGAGACGACATCCAACTGTGTCAGGTATGTGGGCGTATTCTCTACCTGCCGAACCGATCACCGCAGCGAGCGGGCACCTAGTACTCTGACACACGTGATTCGATGCGTGGCATGGGCAAGCAGCAGCTTGCCCGTGTTGTTCCGGGGACAGTCACGGGCAAACAAGTTTGCCCATGCCACCCCGCGATACTCATCAGTTGAGCTGTGTCGGGGTACTAGACAATTTCCCGTTTCAGCGTTACGCGCAGCGGGCTTTAATCTGCTGCCATCTCCCCGGTTCGGATGCCGGCTCAACAGGACAGGAATCGGCGGATGAAAACGATAAACGCTCGACCGCTTGACCTAGAGCAAGCTCTCTTTTTGTGTAGCGGTCGAATCACTGTTTCATCCGGCAAAACGGCTCGATTCGGCGATACACAATATCTGAAAACGCTCTAGCCGGTTGGAATCAACGCAGCATGGTCTGACCGCATCCACTCCACAAACCGAGACAGGCCTTTCGCGAGCGGCGTTTGCGGGTCGTAACCCAGTTCGTGCTGCGCGCGGGTAATGTCGGCGAACGTGCGTCGTACGTCGCCCGGTTGAAGGGGGCGGTTCTCGATGACCGCCCGCTTATCCAGGGCGGTTTCGAGGGCGGCGATCAGATCACGGACCGAGACGGGCTGTGATTCGCCGAGGTTGTAGATACGAAAGCCGCTGCATCGCTCGATCGCGCGCGTGACGCCGTCGATGATGTCGTCGATGTAGGTGAAGTCGCGCTCCATCGATCCGTCGCCGAATACCGGTAGGGGGTCGCCGCGCTCGATGAACCGGGCGAACTTGTGAATGGCCAGATCGGGTCGCTGCCGTGGACCGTAGACGGTAAAAAACCTCAGGCAGGTAACCGGCACGCCGTACAAATGGTGATAGGTGTGGCAGAGCAGCTCCCCGGCGCGCTTGGTGGCGGCGTAGGGTGAGATCGGTTCGTTGACAGGATCGTCCTCGCTGAACGGAACTTTCGTGTTGTTGCCGTAGACGCTGGAACTGCTCGCGAAAACAAACCGACACCGATCAATCCGCCGGCACGCTTCCAAGAGCACGACCGTGCCGCGCACGTTGACGTCTTGATAGAGCAGCGGGTTTTCAATCGACGGACGTACGCCCGCCCGCGCCGCCAGATGCACGATTATCTCGGGATGAGGACGAAGCACCCGGCACACATCATCCATGGACCGGATGTCTCCCTCGATCAGCGTGAACCGCGGTTGGGAACACGCCTGCGAGACGTTTCGGCGTTTGATCCGCCGGTCATAAAAGTCGTCGAAGTTATCCAGCGCGACAACGTGATGGCCCGCGTCGAGCAGGCGCTCGCAAAGATGAGATCCGATAAACCCGGCCCCGCCGGTAACCAAGATGCGCGACATGCGACGTCCTCCTTGTACATCCCTATCGGATGAACGCGTGATCTTTACTTGATCAAAACGCGAGGACACGAACCGGAGCAGGCTCGTCTAACGAGTCTGGTGGGCGATGGGGACCGGCGACGGCAACGTTCCGGTTGCAGTCGCGGCGGACGGCGATCGTCGGTACCACGCCTGGAAATCGATGAGCAGCGTGAACATGGCCGGGACCACCACGAGCGTAAACACCGTCGAGACCATCAGCCCGCCAAGCACGACGCTACCCAACCCGCGGTATAGCTCACTGCCTGCACCGGGCATAACGACAAGCGGCAGCATCCCAAACACGGATGTCAGGGCGGTCATGAAAATGGGGCGGGTGCGCTGTTGTACGGCGAGGATCACAGCCCGGGAGGGATCGAGGTGTTGATCGCGCATGTTGTTGAGCGATTGATGTACGATGAGGATCGCGTTGTTGACCACGATGCCGATCAGGATCACAAACCCGAGCATCGTGAGCATGTCCAGTTGTTGGATCGGTGCGACGGGGTCGTACAGGCTGACGGCGTGAACGATGTCGAGCGCCGCTACGCCGCCTACTGCAGCCAGGGGGACGGACAGCATGATGACGAACGGGTAGGCGAACGACTCGAAGAGGGCGGCCATCAAGAGATAGGTTACCAGCAGGGCGAGCCACGCGCGCGATTGAAACGCCATCAACGCGAAATCGACGTTGGCGACAAGGAAGCCTACGATCAGCACGGCTCCTGCGACCAAGGCCAACCGCACGCCGGTGCGTGGTCCGGCAACCACACCGGCTATCCCCGATGCCAAAAGGGCCAAGCCCGCCAGTACGGCGATCGACCAACCCACGGAAAGACCGAAAAGCTGGGGGCGGTGTACGGTGTTTCTGAAATCACCAAGCAGCGAACGTCTGGTCTGGGTCAGTCGGTCGGCTGTGCCGGCGAGTGAGGTGATGACGGTTTCCGGTATGTCGCCCCGGGCGCGCAGCGGAGCAATCACGTCCTCCGAGAGTTCGCGCATCGTCTCTTGCAGCGCGACGCCTGTCTTGGGCTTGACCGCAAGGGTCACCGCGCTCATTTCCTCGATGCGCACGATTTCCTGCGGGGCCGATGTGCGCTCGAAGTTGAACGCCGTCTCCAGCGGCACGATGCGGCCAACCGGTGTGTAAGTCGGCAATTGGGCGATGTCACGCAGTGACGCGCCCTCGGTTCCGGCCACCTTGAGTGCCAGGTCGATGCGCTGACCCTTGTCGTTAAACTCGCCGACGTACGCCCCGTCGACGCAGGCACGCAGTACGAACCCGGCGTCTTCAACGTTCAACCCCAGATCAGCGGACTTCGCGCGGTCGGGAATCAGGCGAATCTCCGGACGCCCGAGGTCGAAGTTCGCCGGTGAGGGTCGCGGGCGGCTGTATCCGACCTCGCGGAGGCGGTTGCGAACGGCTGAGGCGGCGTGGACCACGTCGCTCAACGTGTTGCTTCGCACTTCGATATCAACCGTGTTGCCGCCACTCGATGCGCCGATGCTGAACAGGGATGTCTGACTGAACATGGCAAACACCCCGGGTATGCGTGAAGCCGCACGGGTCATTACGTTTTCAAGCGGTTTGACGTCGGTGGGGATCTTCGACGTGCAGCCCATGAACGCCCCGCCGTCGAACGACACGTAGAAGAAGTTTTCAATAGGCGGCGGTTGGACCCGGCGCGTGACCTCACCGTTGAGACCGAGCTTGATGTCGACCGGAGGCAGTTTCGACGCGAGTTCCGAGCCGAGTTTCGCCTCCCAGAATGGTCGCAGCCCGTCGTAGGGATCCTCGGGAAGCCCATCCTCCACGAGTTCGCTCATCCGGTTGAATTCGTTTAACGAATAGCCGGGCGGTGTGAAGAGGAATCCGAAGATAAGGTTCTTGTTCCCGCTTGGAAGATACTCAGCCGGCGGTACCAGCACATAGCTACCCACCAGCGCGGCCGCTGAAATCCCCACCACGACAACAACGCGAGACAGAATGCGCTTGTTGATCCGCGCCACGAGCGATGACACCCGGCGCGCGAACCACCACGGTTTGCCGCCGCCGAGTGATGCACTCCGGGCTTCGAAAAAGCGAGAAGCGAGTACGGGAATCACCAGTACCGAAACGAACAACGACAGCCCTACGGCGGAGGTGATGGCGATGGCGATGTCCTTGAAGAGCTGACCGGCTTCGTCCTGCATGGTGATGACGGGCAAAAAGACAGCTATCGTAGTCAGTGTACTGGCCAGTACCGCACCCCAGACTTCGTGCGTGCCGTCGAGCGCCGCCTGCATCTTGCTCTTGCCCATCGAACGATGGCGGTAGATGTTTTCGAGCACGACGATCGCATTATCGACCACCATGCCCACCGCAAACGCCATGCCCGCGAGCAACACGACGTTGAGCCCTCGACCGGCACCCCAGATCACCAGCATGGTTCCAATCACAGAAATCGGAATGGCCACGGCGATAATGCCGGTCGCGCTGCCGCTGCGCAGAAACAGCAACAGAACAACGACCGCCAGCAGTCCGCCCATGAAGATGTTTTTGACGACCAGCCCGATCGCGCTCCAGATGTAGGCCGTCTCATCGTAGACCTGTGTGAGCTCCAGGTTCAGTCCGCGCGACGACAGCACTTCCCGGTTCACCAGTTCGATTTGTCGCTTGAGGTTCGCCGTTGCGGTGATGACGTTCGCGCCGGTAGAACGGCGGGCGGGCATGGCGATCACCCGGCGTCCTTTGCTGCGTACAAAGCTCACCGCTTTTTTGAAGCCGTCGATGACGGTGCCCACGTCGCGCACCAACACCGGACCGCCTTCGCGGTAGGCGACCACCGTATCCTCGACTTCGTGAATCGATGTAAACTCTCCGATCGTTCGATAGCTGTAGTCCAGCTTGCCCGACGTGATCGTGCCGGCGGAGATGTTCTCGTTTTGCGTTCGTAGCGCACGCTCGACGTCGCGCAGCGTCAAGCCTCGCGCCGCGAGCTTGTAGAGGTCGATCTCGACCTGAATCTCCCGTTCGCGCCCGCCGTAGACGCTGACCTCGCTGATGCCGTCCGCGCGTTCGAGGAGGGGTTTGACGTTCTCTTCGATGAACGTCTTGAGCTCGGCCACGTCTTTCCCCTTTTTCGACGAGAGGATCAACCAGGCGATGACCGTGGTCATGTCCGAGTCGGTGACGGAGAGGGTCGGCTCGTCGACTTCCTCGGGGTAATCGGACACCTGGCGCAGCTTGTCCGAGACGTCTCGATAGGCCACATCTTTATCCACGCCGACGGGAAAATCGAGCGTGATGGACGCCTCCCCCTGGCTCGATTTGGACGTCATCTTCTTGAGACCGTTGACGTTCTTGAGCTTCTCTTCCTGTTTGTCGACGATCTCGCGTTCGATTTCCTGTGGACTCGCCCCGGTCCAGCGCGTCTTAACCGTGATGACCGGATGGTCCACGTCCGGGATGAGTTGAATACCGACCTCGAAGATACTCAACAAACCGAACATGACCACCAGGATCACGGCGACCGCGATCTTGACGGGGTTCTCAATGGCAAAACGAATCAGCCCCACTTAGTGCTCCTGGGCAATTGACGTACTGCGCGACGTATCAGGCGTACTACTGCTTTGTCACACCTTGTTTTTTGGGCGGCATGGGCAAGCAGCAGCTTGCCCGTGTTGCTGACGGGGCAGTCACGGGCAAACAAGTTTGCCCATGCCACCCACAACGAACCCTAAGAATAAGCTGTGACGCTGCACTACGCACCCTCTCGACGATGGCCCGCCGGGTGCTTGGGTTCAGCCGGTTGGCCTTCTTTGGTATTAACGGGCGGGCGTTCCACTGTTCGACCCAGTTCATCCACCACCTCGACGGGCATGGGGAACGGGGCCATGCGCTCCGTGCCGCGAACGATCACCGTCGTCCCCGGCGCAACGGTTCCCGACGTGATGGCGATCCAATCAGCCGTTCCCACGCCCACGGTCACGGGGCGCAGCATACCCGTAAGCCCGCCGCGCCGACCGGGCTGCACGGTGGCTACGTAAAACCTTCCATCACGTTCTACGATCGCATCCTTGGGCACAGCCACAACGGACCGAGCCGGACCCGAACGGATCACCACGCGTGCGAACATGCCGTCGGCCAGCAACCCCTCGGCGTTGTCGACCTCAATCTCCACCGGTACGGTCCGCGCGTTCGCCGTCGCCCTCGGTATCACATGCTTGATCTTCCCTTCAAAGGAGCGGTCCAGGGCGTCGACCAACATGCGTGCCGGATCACCCACGACCAGATAAGGAAACGACGACTCGGGCGCATCGACACGAACCAGCATGGTGGTCAGTTCGGCGACTTCGACGACTTGATCCCCCGCGCCGACCCACTCACCCAATTCGACAAACCGATCTACAACCGCGCCGCTGAAGGGCGCTCGGATTACTGATTTCTCGATATCCAGTTGAAGGCGTCCGACCAGGGCATCCTGGGCGGCTACGTCATGCTTGGCTTTGTCCACTTCGAATGTTCGAGGACCGGCAACGCCCTTCTCATACTCCGCCTTGGCCGCGGCGACACGCTGTTTGGCTTTGGCATATTCCGCCCGCGCGTCGTTCAGTTCTTTGGCGTTTGAGTCGCTGCCGGAGTACAACCGCTCCACGCGCTCCACCTCAAACCGCCAGCGATCGAGATCGGCAAGGGCTTCATCGAGCGCGGCCTTCAACGCCTCGATATCTTCTTTTCGGGTCCCCGCTTGCAATTCGTCGTATTGAGCGCGAAGTGCGTCGCGCTTGGATTTCGCTTCGGCCAGTTGCCACCGAAGCGTATCGGCGTTCAAACGACAAAGAACATCGCCCTTGGCAACAGGGTCACCCTGCCGAACGGGCATCTCATCGACAATGCCGGCGATCTCGGACGCGACCCGGCTGACCCGGGATGCGAAGGCGGTGCCCACGAGCGTCGTCGTGTCCGGCGCTTCGACGGTCCGCGCGGTGGCTACGCGTACCTTAAAGGTGGGCATCTGCGCCGAAACGAGCGACGCCGTAGTCATCAGACACAAAAGGCCCGCAGTGCGTGCAATGCGGCGAAGGGGGGTTACTATCATGGCGATCATCCAAAGCGACCCGACACCCGGGTTCGCGGCGGGGCAAAACGGTTTCGCTGTGCGCATTATATGCAAATGTTCAATAATTGGAAAGTCGGGCGTTTCGATGGGTAGCCTCATTACAGCAATATCCAATATTGTGTATCGCCGTATCGAGTCGATTCGCCGGATGAAACGATGATTCGACCGCTACACAAAAATAGAGCTTGCTCTAGTGCGAGCGCCGTGAAGATCCACCTCCGGCGATTCGGGCTCACCGCCGCGTCGCTCCTGTTCCCCAACCGGTGCCGCGTGTGCCGGACATTCCAGCTTGGCATGGGGACGTTTTACTGCCCGGAATGTCAGGCGGAGCTCGAGGCGGCTCGATCCCAGCCCGCCTGTCCAAGATGCGCCGGGCCTATCGGACCGTTTGGGGGGTCCGAAGGGTTCTGCCTGCAATGTGCGAATCGCACATTGCGCATCGCAGGCACCGTGCGCGTGGCTCTGTATGACGGCGCGTTCGGGGCGTTGATTCGTGCGTGGAAATACCACGGGCAAGATTCCCTCGGCGCGCCGCTTGCAACGTGGCTCGCGGAGGGCGTACGCGCAGCGTTGTGGTTCGACCGTGTTGAGGCGGTCGTGCCCGTTCCCACACACTGGCGTCATCGGTTCGGTCGACCGGTCTATGCGGCGGAGACGCTTGCGGCCAGGGCGGCGGACCGTCTGGATCTGCCCTGCCTGCCGCTCCTTCGGCGTGTCCGGGCCGGCCCTCATCAGATCGGTCTATCCTATACCCAGCGACAGGCCAACGTACGCGGCGCGTTCGCCATCGCCCGCGGTGTGCGGATCGACGGAGCACGCGTTTTGTTGATCGACGATGTACGCACGACCGGGGCGACGCTGGAGGAATGCGCCCGCGTGCTCCGCAAAGGCGGTTGCCAAACAATCTACGCGGGCGTTGCGGCGACGGCGGGCGTCGCAGCGCCGACAGGCCAGCCTATTACGCATATTTAGAGGTGTTGTGGTTACTGTTTTGTACACGCGTCCCTTTGCACATCGCAGCGCCCAGCGTTAGGATGTAGGCCGAATCGCCGTAGCGTGCCGCGCGTCGGCACTGGACGACGTCGTATCCTTCCTGGGAGGGGAGGGCGGTACACCGAAGAAAATCACGCGTCGATCATGCGTTGTGCTTCAAGTACGACGCTCAACGTCCGATATGATCGTAGGGGCGGGCAGCCAACCGGCAAACCGCCTGATTGAACCTTGTTTCCTTTGTTTGCTCGGAAAGCATGCCATGACATCGACCCGCTATCTCCTGTTCAGCCTCGTGCTTACCTCCTTGTGCCCCATCGCACCCGCGTCCTGGGCGAACGACGACGCGGACGATGCAGATAAGCCTCCCGCAATGAACGCCGCTACGTTCAAGGGGCTGAAGTTCCGCTCCATCGGTCCGGCCTTGATGTCGGGGCGAATCTGCGATTTCGCCGTCGATCCGAACGATCCTGCACGGTATTTCGTGGCCGCGTGTTCGGGCGGTGTCTGGAAAACGGAGAACGCCGGCACGACGTACGAACCCGTGTTCGACGGCGAGGGGTCCTATTCGATCGGCTGCGTCAGGTTGGATCCGAACAACCCGAATGTCGTGTGGGTCGGCACTGGGGAAAACAACAGCCAGCGCAGCGTCTCGTTCGGCGACGGCGTGTACCGCTCGCTCGACGGCGGCAAGAGCTGGAAGAACATGGGTCTTAAGGCGTCGGAGCACATCGGCATGATCGTCGTCGATCCGCGCGACTCGAACACGGTCTACGTAGCCGCACAGGGTCCGCTGTGGCGACCCGGCGGTGACCGGGGTTTGTACAAGACGATCGACGGCGGCAAGACGTGGGATCGGGTGCTCTACATTAGCGATGACACCGGCATCAATGAAATCCACATGGACCCGCGTGATTCCAATACGCTCTACGCCACGTCGTATCAGCGCCGGCGTCACGTGTGGACGCTGATCGACGGTGGACCGGAAGGGGCGATCTACAAATCCACCGACGCGGGCAAGAGCTGGCGCAAGATCACCAGCGGCATTCCCGGTGTGGACAAGGGGCGTATCGGTTTGTGCGTCTCACCGGCGAATCCTGACGTGGTCTATGCGATCATCGAAGCCACCGACGATAAGGGCGGGTTCTTTCGCTCAACCGATCGCGGTGAGACGTGGGACAAGCGCTTCGCCTACGAGACCTCGAGCGCTCAGTACTACAACGAAATCTTCTGCGACCCGGTTGACGTGGATACCGTAATTGCCATGGACACGTTTACGAAAGTTACTACGGACGGTGGCAAGACGTTCAAGCCGCTGCCGCGCGAATACCGGCACGTCGACGATCACGCGCTGTGGATCAACCCCCGAAACACCAATCACATGCTGGTCGGGTGCGACGGCGGTATTTATGAAACACACGATCGCGCCCAACACTGGCAGTTCAAAGCCAACCTTCCGGTCACGCAGTTTTACCGTGTGAGCGTCGACGAATCGAAACCCTTCTATTACGTCTATGGCGGTACGCAGGACAACAACTCGCAAGGCGGACCGTCGCGCACCACGAATCCGGGCGGTATCGCCAATGAAGACTGGTTCGTCACCGTCGGCGGCGACGGCTACGAAACCGTCGTCGACCCCGTCGATCCGAACATCGTGTACGCCCAATGGCAGTACGGCGGACTCGTCCGGCACGATCGCCGCAGCGGTGAAATCGTGGACATCAAACCGCGCGAAAAACCCGGGGAGGCGCCCTACCGCTGGAACTGGGATTCGCCCTTGATCCTCAGTCCGCACAGCCACACGCGTCTTTACTTCGCAGCGAACCGGCTGTTTAGATCCGACGACCGCGGGAATAGCTGGACGGCGATCAGCGATGACCTCACGAGACAACTCGACCGCGACCAACTCAAGGTCATGGGTCGCATCTGGAGCATCGACGCCGTCGCGAAGAACCGGTCCACGTCGATTTACGGAAACATCGTTTCGCTCACGGAGTCGCCGCGCGTGGAGGGATTGATCTATGTGGGCACCGACGACGGCGTGATTGCCATTACCGAAGACGGCGGGCAAACGTGGCGGCGTGTTGAATTATTCTCCGGTGTTCCCGAGATGTCGTACGTCAGTTGGCTGTGGGCGTCGCAGCACGATGACGACACGGTCTATGCCTCGTTCGACAATCACAAAAAGGGGGATTTCAAGCCCTACGTACTCAAGAGCACCGACCGGGGTCATACCTGGACGTCGATCGCGGGCGATCTGCCTGATCGGGAAACGGTCTATCACATTGTTGACGACCACGTGAAGGCGGACCTTTTGTTCGCCGGCACGGAGTTCGGCGTGTTCTTTACACCGAACGGCGGCGAGAAGTGGATCAAGCTCAAAGGGGGATTGCCGACCATCGCGGTGCGCGACATTGCCGTACAGAAACGCGAGAACGATCTCGTACTGGGTACGTTCGGGCGCAGCTTTTATATCCTTGACGACTACACGCCCCTTCGCGAAATCAATGACGACCTGCTCGCTGAGGATGCCCACGTCTTTCCGATCAAACCCGCCCTGCGTTACGTCGAGACGAGCCGGCTCGGCGGGCTCTCCGGGCGCGGATCGCAGGGGGCGTCGTTCTTTCTGGCGCCGAATCCGCCCTTTGGTGCTGCGATCACCTATTATCTCAAGGACAAGATTCAGACCCGAAAAGAGCGCCGTCACCAGGCGGAAAAGAAGGCGATCAAATCCGGGAAGGATCCAAAGTATCCAACGATCGACGAGATGCGTGAGGAGGATAGGGAGCAAACGCCCCGCGTCATGTTGATCGTTCGTGACAACGCCGGGAATGTGGTGCGGCGCGTCAAAGCCTCCCGCGAAAAAGGTATCCATCGCGTGACGTGGGATCTCCGGTACCCATCGCCGCGCCCGACCGCGCTCAAAAAGCCGGACAATTGGCCTGAATGGCTGCCGCCGCCCGCCGGCCCGCTGGCGGCACCGGGAGCCTATAGCGTTACGCTCGTCAAGGAAGTGGACGGCGCCGTGACCGACTTGGCCGATCCGGTCGAATTCGGCGTCATTCCGCTCAAGCTGGCCACGTTCCCGGCGGAGGATCGCGACGCGGTTCTGGCGTTCAACCGTCAGGCGGCGGAACTCCAACGGGCAGCCCTGGGTGCCCTGAAAGTCGCTCAGGAAGCCGACAAACGCATCAAATACATTCGTAAAGCGATCACCGATACGCCGAACGCCGACGCCGAGTTGCTAACTGAGGCAGATGTGCTACGCGCACGTCTAAAGGATCTTATGACCGAGTTGAATGGAGACAAGACGCTGGCCCGGCTTCAGCGCCCCACGCCGCTGTCGATTCTAGATCGCGTTTCCATCGCCATCGACTGGTACGTCACTTCCGCGCCGACGCAGACCCAGCGGGACAGTTACCGGTACGCGGGTGAAGCCTTTACCAAGGTGCTGGGCGAACTGCGCACGCTGATTGAGAGTGACCTCAAGGCGCTCGATGACAAGCTGGAGCAGGCTGGTGCGCCCTGGACCCCGGGACGCATTCCGGAATGGAAGATGGAGTAATATAAGCCCGTTAAGGCCCGCAAGCGTCTGTTGAGGGATTCGAGGCTACCGGTGTAACACCGATAACTTGCCTCGGAACACAAACCTGATTGATTGAACCACCGCCCGTCGGTAGACGTACTCCGCGATCGGACACGTCCACTGGCGGGCGGTTTTCGTTGTTGCGATCCGCTGATCCGAACCCGTCTCTTGGCTGGTCGGTTCCGCCTCTTGCCGCTATGCTGCTTTCTCGCTGACGAAACAGTACGTACCCAAACGTTTCCGATGGCAGACCGCTGTTCACGACGCGCATCTGCCGGCATTGTGCGGTACGGGCACGTTACGTGTATCTTCGCGATCGGCGAGCACGTGGTCACGTGTGGTATTCGGATTGACGCCGCAGCGCAGGATAGCCCCTTATGCCGGACGATGTTTCCGCGAGATCGACCTATTGGAGCGTAGTCGTTCGTCCTCGCTCGGCGGCGCTGGACGGGCATGGGCGAGAGGTGTTGGCGGACGTTCGCCAGTTGGGCCTCACCCACGTTGAAAGGGTCAGGTCCGCCCGGGTATACCTGTTTCGAGGCTGTCTCACCGAAGCGGACCTAACCCTTCTGGCTCGCGCGTTACTGACGGACCCCGTGGCCGAAACATCGACGCAGACTAACGGGCTCGCGCTGCGAAACGGCGGCGACCCTGCGATCGAGGTTCAACTGCGCCCCGGTGTCATGGATCCAACCGCTCTGAGCACATTGGACGCCGCGCGACGACTGCTGCGTGGACGAGGATCGGCGTCCGCCCGCATCGACAACGTACGAACAGCGAGGCGCTATGAAGTGGTCGGAGCGCGGGACGCCACCGATCTAGATACGATGGCCCGGCGGATTCTTGCCAATGCGTGTATTGAGTCTTGTTATGTGACCGGGTTCGATCGGTGCGATCCGTTGCCGGATGTCTGGCCCGTCCCGCCGGAGTGTCCGTTTGAACTGCGCCACATAGCACTGACCAGCCTGGACGAAGCGGCGCTGACGCGCCTCTCGCGCGAGGGGCATCTGTTTCTCTCGCTCGATGAAATGCGGACCATTCAATCGCACTACTCAACCCTTGGGCGCGAACCGACGGATCTCGAGCTCGAAACCCTCGCCCAGACCTGGTCCGAGCACTGCGTCCACAAAACGCTCAAGAGCGCGATTGACTATACCGGCGATGACTTTGGGAAACCCGGTACGATCACCACCCGATTCGACAACCTGCTCAAAGAAACCATCGTCCATGCGACGCAGACGCTCGACCGCGACTGGTGCTTGTCCGTGTTCGTCGACAATGCAGGCATCGTTGCGCTGGACGACGAGTACGCCCTGGCGTTCAAGGTCGAAACGCACAACCACCCCTCAGCGATCGAACCCTACGGCGGGGCGGCGACAGGAACCGGCGGCTGCATTCGCGATGTCATGGGCTGCGGACTCGGCGCCAAACCGATCGCTTCGACCGACGTATTCTGCCTTGCCCCGCCCGACTTCCCCGCCGGCCGTCTTCCCGCGGACGTGCTTCATCCGGCGCGCGTGCTCAAGGGTGTAGTCGGTGGCGTGCGCGACTACGGCAACCGCATGGGCATTCCCACGGTCAACGGCGCAATCTATTTCGATGAACGGTATCTGGCCAACCCGCTGGTGTTTTGCGGATGCGTCGGGCTGATCCCGCGTAATCGGATCGACAAGGCGCCGCAGCCGGGCGATGCCATCGTTCTGGCGGGAGGGCGCACCGGGCGCGACGGGATTCACGGCGCCACCTTCTCCTCGGCGGAACTCACGGACACGCACGCCGACGAGTTTTCCCACGCCGTGCAGATCGGGAACGCCATTGAGGAGAAGAAACTGCTTGACGCCCAGCTCATCGCCCGCGATCACGCGGACGGTTGCCTTTATTCGAGCGTCACCGACTGCGGCGCCGGCGGCTTGAGCAGCGCCGTCGGTGAAATGGGCGAGGCGATCGGTGCGGAGGTCGACCTCGAACACGTTCCCCTCAAATACGCCGGGTTACGTTATGACGAAATCTGGATATCCGAAGCACAGGAGCGCATGGTCTTTTCCGTTCCCCCCGACCGCCTCGATACGTTTCTCGACGTATTCAAGACCGAAGAGGTGGAAGCCACGGTAATTGGCCGCTTCACGAGCGACAAGACGCTACGGGTGCGTTATCAAGGTGAACTCGTCGGTGAACTCGACATGGCCTTCCTGCACGATGGGCTGCCGCGCACCACCCGCACCGCCCGTTGGACCGCACCGATCGAACCACGGACGACGGCAGGGTTCGGCGTCGATAAGAGTGCCAATACACTGGCACCTAAAGATCAACTGCTTGCGGCGCTTCGTGATCGCAACGTAGCTTCCAAGGAATGGGTAATCCGCCAGTACGATCATGAGGTCCAGGGTCGAAGCGTGGTGAAGCCGCTCATCGGGCCCGGATCGGGTCCGTCCGACGCGGCTGTGCTGCGCCCGCGCTATGATCGACCCATCGGTGTGGCACTCGCCTGCGGATTATGCCCCCACCTGAGCGAGATCGATCCCTATCTCATGGCGCTCGCCGCCGTTGACGAAGCCTTGCGCAACGTCATCTGCGTGGGTGCGGATCCGGATCGGACCGCGATCCTCGACAACTTCTGCTGGCCCAAGGCGGATACGGAGGAATCGCTCGGCGCACTCGTGCGGACCTGTCGCGGGGCGACGGATGCCGCGATCGCCTACGGCCTGCCGTTCATCTCCGGGAAGGATTCGTTGAACAACGAGTTCACCATGAGCGAGGCGGAGGCGAACCGAACGGGGCTTCCCAAGCGCCTCGCCATACCGCCTACGCTGCTCGTCAGCGCGATGGGTATCGTAGAGGATGTGACACGCTGTGTCACCATGGACCTTAAGACGCCGGGCAACCGTCTCGTGATCGCTTCCGCGCCGGTCGATCGCCTGGGATTGAATGATGCGAAAGCCCTTCACGATCGTGTCTCGTCCTTGATCCGATCGGGCTCCGTCGCCGCGGCGCACGACGTCAGCGACGGGGGGCTGGGCTGCGCGGTCGCCGAGATGTGCATCGCCGGTTCACTCGGCGCTAGGCTCGAACTCAATGAGAACACCTACCCCGACTCGCTCTTTGGCGAGCCGGCAACGACCTACCTGCTTGAGATGACCGAGCAGACCGCGACCGCGTCCGGTTTTCCCATTGTCGGGCGCGTCGACGCCGACCCGCGTTTGCGCGTTACTTCGGACCGGTCCGAACCGATCGATCTTCCCGTCGACGAGTTGGCCCGTGCGTGGCGCGAACCGCTGGTGCCTGCGCAGGGAGGTGCGACATGAGCCGACCCTCCGTTCTTGTCATCCGTGCAGCCGGGATCAATTGCGACGAAGAGACCATGTACTGCTGGCGGCGCGCCGGCGCAGCACCTCGTCTGGTGCACATCAACGAACTCGCCGACCACCCGGGTCGTCTCGACGATACTGACGTGGTAACGATTCCCGGCGGGTTCAGCTACGGCGACGACATCGCCGCCGGACAAATTCTCGCCCAACGGTTCCTATACGAATTGGCCGATCCGTTGAACCGGTTGGTCGATCGCGGCGGCGGTATCATCGGCATATGCAACGGATTTCAGGTGCTCGTTAAAGCGGGATTGTTACCGGGTGGTTTGGGCGGACGCGATCGCGTCACCGTAACCTACAACGACTCCGCACACTTTGAGGCACGCTGGGTCCGGCTCGAGGTCTGTACCGATCGCTGTCCGTTCCTGCGCCCGAATCAGCGGCGTTTCTTGGAGATGCCGGTCGAACATGCCGAAGGGCGCGTCGTGACAGCCGATGACACCGTAGTTGCCGATCTTGAGCGCACGGGTCGGTTAGCCCTGCGCTACGTCGACGAAAACGGAAACACCGATCGATACCCCGCCAACCCCAACGGAAGCACAGCCGGTATCGCCGGGCTGTGCGATTCGACGGGCCGGGTGCTCGGATTGATGCCCCATCCCGATCGCGCCTTCGAGCCCACGCACCACCCCTCGTGGACCAGGCGCGCCGCGTGCGAACCCGCTGACGGCATGACCGTCTTCCTCAACGCCGTAGAACACTGGCGAACGTAATGGCCACGAAAGTTTCGTTCATCACGATCCCGGCAGGGCGATGCCCAAGAGCGGCACAACGATCAAATACATCAGCGCCATGAGCAACGCGATACCGATCCCGTTGAGCCACAGACCGGCTTTGCACATCTGCGGGACGGTAATGTAACCGGAGCTGAAGACGATGGCGTTCGGCGGTGTCGCTACGGGCATCATAAACGCGCAGCTCGCAGCCAGCGCAGCGGGAACGGTGAACATGAGTGGGTCGAGGCTCATGC
>CAZWWW010000003.1:0-24446 GCA_964637715.1 uncultured Phycisphaeraceae bacterium
TGGCCCGCCCTACCCGAGTCGCAGCATGTTCTCCCGCCTAAACTGTCATGGACCCTATCCCACCTCACGCTGCTGGAAGGCGGAGACGGCAATCCCCAGAATGCCGACGGTGAGCAGGGTCGCGTAGCCGGTGGTCAGCAGAACATAGCCCGGTGTTACTGTCGTTGCGCTGTCGCCGCTTGTGAGTCCGTCGATCACCCAGAAGGGTCCGATGTTGGGTATGACGTGGTAGGCGATCGAGGCGAGGTTGGACTTTCCCGCATATTGGCCGAACGCGTAATCGGAGATAAACCCCAGTGCCAGAAACACGACGCACACCACGAAGGTCATCAGCTGTCCGAAACGCGTGGAGGCTGTAATCGCAACCGCGGCGGTCAACATCACAGCCAGAAAGACCAGGTAGGCGGCGATAATGATTTGTCCGCCGATGTAGTTCGACCCGAATGGGATGACCTCCCAATGCTCGTTGAATTTGCCGATCAGGAGAACCGAAAGGGTCAGCAGCGGAGCCACCACGGCAATGGTCGTCGTGGCGAAATGCTTGCCGTAGAAATAATTGCACCACGCCCCGCCCAGCAGCGCAAGAATCAGGCTGCCGAAGCCCAATGCCAGAACGGGCGCATCCCACGGATCGGAACTGTTTTGGAGTACGCCGTGCCGGATCGTGAGCACGAACACCAGAAACATCAGGTAATAGGCGAGGACCAGAGCCCCCAGCAACCCGGCAAACTTACCCAAAATGAACACCGGGCGGCCCACGGGCTTGGATATGACCGACAGGACGGTTTTGTTCTCGATCTCCCGGCTCAAGATTCCGGCTGCGCTGAAGGCGGATAAGAACAATCCGCCGAGCAGGAGCGTAGAGAGTCCAAGATCGATGAGCAGCTTGTTGTCATCACCGAGGGTAAACGCCGCCAGCGAAACGTTTAACACCAGCAGCAGGGCCGTTGTGATCAGAATGACGCCGTAAATCGGCTGCCTGATCGTTTCGAGGAAGGCGTTGGCGGCGATCGAATAGAGCTTTTGGAACATAGTTCAGTGTTGCGTATTCACGATCGGTATTGGGTGGCGACCTCCACGGGTCCCGAGCCGGCCCGGTTGGCGTCGAACCCAAACTATTGTAACCTGCCCGCCCCGGCAAGCCGCCCGCGCCGCACGGAGCCGGCGGGGTTATGGCTTACGGTTGTTACGTTCAACACGGCACCCGGGTTCGCAGCGACCCGTGCAGAATACGCAGAGTCAGTATGACCCCACACAACGCACCTGATGATCGTCGGGCACAGCACATAGCCGCGCTGGGGTTCCTTCTCCAGACGGTGGCGTTCGCCACGCTGGGGGGTATTGCGCTGTGGATGGAATCGTCAGCGGCCGGAGCCGTCACCCGGTTCGTGCTGGTGGGGCTGCCGGTGTGGGTCATCCTCTGGCTGGTGTTCAAGCAGATCCATCGCGTCCGAATCGAGCAACTCGAGACCAACGAAATCCGCCGCGCCCGCGCCGCCGGCGCGAGCGTCGCTATCTTTGATATGGACGATGAGGCCCTGCTCATCGAGCAGAACCGTCTGCGCTGGATCGTGCGCTGGCTACTCCCGGCGACAACGGTGGTCGTAGCGTTGCTCCTGCTGGGCGGGCAATTCGTTGGATGGGATTGGACGCTCGACGACGTGTTCAAACCAGCGCTCGAAGGCGGTCCTTCACCGACGAAAAACCCCATCATGATTATGTGGGTGGTTGTCGGCGTGGGGTTTGTCTGTTTTCTCTACGCCCGCTACACGATCGCACTGGCCAGATTGTCCGACTGGCGATTGCTTCACGCGGGCGCAGTGTTCATGTACGGCAACGCGTACGCCTGTTTGCTGCTCGCGATTTCCCTGATGGCTACGACGATCGACTGGTCGGAGCCGTTGCTGGCTTTGATCGTGCGCTGGGCGATGATTGTGCTGGGCGCCGAACTCGCGGTAAACTTCATTCTCGAGTTCTATCGACCGCGGGCGCCGGGGGTTGTGGCCAGGCCCTCGTTCGACAGCCGGTTGCTGAGTTTGCTCAGTGAACCCGGTGGTATCGCCAAGTCCATAGCCGAAACGGTTAACTATCAATTTGGATTTGAGGTTTCGTCGACCTGGTTTTACCAGTTGCTCCAGCGCTGGTTGTTTCCCATTACGGTGGTCGCGGCGTTGATCGTCGTGGCCATGACCAGCGTGGTAATTGTCGATGCGGACGAACAGGCCGTCGTTGAGCGATTCGGTCGACCCGTCGGATCTGACGACGAATCGGTGCTTGGTCCCGGACTGCACATCAAGTGGCCCTATCCCATCGACGTGGTGCAGCGTGCGCCGGTACGAAGAATCAGCGAGGCGGTTATCGGCGAGGCGTCGGAGGACGAGGACGACAAACCGAACCAGGCCGTTTTATGGACGGAACCGCACGAGTATGTTCCCGAAATGATGCTGCTCGTGGCGGCCCCGAAATCAGCCGCGGAGTCAGCCTACGAAGCCAGCACCGGTGCACCGACTGAAGGCACCCGAAGTGTGGCGGTCAGCCTGCTCATGATCTCCGTGCCCATCGAATACCGCATCAAAGACGTGCGCCGGTATCTGTACAACTATATTGAACCGGAAAAGCTGATCGAGAACGTGGCGTATCAATTCTTGTCCGACTATGCGGCGGGCGTGGATATCGATGAGTTCATCGGACCGGGTCGCGAGGCCATCAACGCCGAACTGAAAGAGGCGATCCAGCAACGCGTCGACGACCTTAAACTGGGCGTGGAGATCGTCTTTGTGGGGGTGCGTGGGGCCCACCCGCCCTCGAAAAACGGCGTTGCCGTTGCGTTTCAGAGTGCGGTTTCGGCGGAGACGAACATGGCCGCTACGATTAATACGGCCAACGGTGAAGCGCGGCGGATTCTGACCAAGGTGGCGGGCACGGAGGGGCAGGCCCGCAATTTTGATGAAGCGATCCGCGTACGAAACCGGCTGCGCGCGCAAACGCCCGTTGATCCCGATGCGTTGGCCGGTGCGGAACGACGTGTCGACCTTTTGTTGATGGGCGACGCGGACGAAGGTACCGAAGCGCTGAGCGGTGAGGTGGCGGCGATGATGGCCGATGCCCGCGCGATCGCAAGCGACCAGATCAGTCAGGCGTCGGCCAAGGTTCGCGCGTTTGCTACGGAAGTGGCAGCCTATGAGGCGGCCCCCACACTGTACAAGCAACGCAAGTCG
Organism: uncultured Phycisphaeraceae bacterium; assembly: GCA_964637715.1. GTDB lineage: Bacteria > Planctomycetota > Phycisphaerae > UBA1845 > UBA1845 > CAZWWW01. Next base: position 3,219 of record CAZWWW010000003.1, read on the forward strand.
TTCGAAGTGTACGAAGATATCGACGACGTGCGTAAGTATGTGATCGTTGGGGATACGTCCAACGTCATCCTTGAGTACATCGGTGTGGAGCAGGGCGGATTGGATCGGGTGCTCAGCGAGAATACGCAAAAGAAGGATACCGGTCACTGATGTGGTGCGCTGCGTTGACGGATGCGTTGATCCGCGTGCCAAGGATGGGTCGCCACGGGTGCGTTCCCGCGGCGCATGACGGCGAGGCGTTTGACGGATGCAAGAGTCGATTCGGGAGGCGGTCTCGGTGTGCGGTCGTATCGGCGGGCTTCCCTGAGGCGTCGTGTGGGTACGGTTCGGTTTGTCGGTATCAGAGACGGAGTGTCATTGAATGAAGAATATCGGCACCATCATGGCGGCGATCGTCGTGGCGCTGGTGCTTGCCCTGTACATGTGCACCTTCAAGATTCGGTTTACGGAAGTGGCCATCGTCAAGACATGGGGTAAGCCCGCCAAGGAAGCGATTACCGAACCGGGCTTGAATTTCAAGTGGCCGCCGCCGATTCAAACGGTCGTGCTCTACGACAAACGTACCCGCGTGCTCGACGATCGTACGGAGGAAACGCGCACGATCGACGGCAAGAACGTCGTGGTGACCACGTTTACGCTGTGGCGCATCGCTGACCCGTCCAAGTTTCATACGAACTTTCCGAGCGGCGTGGAAGACGGCGAAAAGAAGTTGCGCACGGCGGTCATAACCCACAAGCACGCGGTCATGGGTCGTCATCGCTTTGGGGAAATCGTGTCCACCGACCCCAAAGAGCGTAAGCTACGGGAGATCGAATCCGAAATCCGCAAGCAGATCGCCGACGATGTGTTGGACGCATACGGTATTGAAGTGCTCGGGTTCGGTATCAAGAAAATAGGGCTGCCCGAGGCCGTGACCACCTCCATCTTCGAGAGCATGAAGTCACATGAGCAGGCCAAGGCGGCGCGGTATCAGGCGGAGGGCGACGCCCGGGCAAACGACATTCTCGCCAACGCCAAGGCCGCGAAAGAACGGATTCTTTCAGCCGCCAACCAGAAAGTGGCGGACATCGAAGCCGAGGCCCAGCGCGTCGTCAGCAAGTACTACAAGGAATTCGATCAGCACCCGGAGCTCCGGATTTTTCTCGACGAATTGCGCACGACCGCTCGGGCCCTCCAGTCGCGCACGACGCTGGTGCTGCCCACCGCCGATCCGCCCTTCGACGTGTTTGATCAGGAGGCGCGGCGGCGGATTATCAGCGGCGATTCGATCGGCAACTCCGGTGCCGACAGTGGTGTACCCGTGACCGTTCGTGCGAAGCCGGAACCCGACGCAGACTGATCCCCATGCACCAGCATAACAACCATTCACCCGCCCACGACGACGACGACGCGCCGCCCGCGCTCAACGCGGTCGATGCCCCGCTCGACGCGGCCGGGCAATCACTGGCTGAGGCGCTGCGGGCGAGCTTCGGCATTCTGAAGATCATCATGTTCGTGCTGTTCGTGCTGTACCTTTTTTCCAACGTGCGGCGCATCGAAAGTCACGAGCAGGCGATGACGCTACGGCTTGGGGCGCTACAACCGGGGGTCAAAGAGGCGGGTCTGGTGTGGGCGTTCCCGTTTCCCATTGACGAAATCATCACCCTCCCCACCCGCAAGAGCAATGATCTTGTGATCGACAGCCAGACGTTCCACCGTCGCCCCAATGAGGTCGGACGGGACCTGAGCAGGATATCGCGCGGATCGTCACAGGGGCTCAACCCGGCGCTCGACGGCGCGCTGCTTACCGCCGATGCGGGTCTGGTGCATATCCGGTGGAAGGTCACCTACAAGATTGACGACGTCGCGAAATACATCACCAACATCTACGGTCGCCGGATCGAGGCGGCTGAGCAGCTTATTCAACGCACGGTGGAAAAGGCCGGCGTTCTCGTGGCCAGTGAACTCACCGCCGACGAAGTGATTCGCACACGCGTCGACTGGGTGCAGCGGGAGATGATCCGCCTGGTCAACCAGCAACTGACCGGGATAGATTCCGGGATCGTGGTAACCCGTGTTGAGATGAGTGAACGCACGGTGCCCATTCCCGTGCGCGGGGCGTTCGACGGGACACAGGTCGCCGAAAATTTCAAGCAGAAGAGAATCCGGGACGCCGAGCAGGAGCGAACCAGAATCCTGAGCGAAGCGGCGGGTTCGTCCTATTCGGTATTGCTCAACGTGCTGGATAAGATCGATCGACGCAAAGCTGAGAGCGAGTCGGTGGATGATCTGCGAAAGCGACTCGATTGGCTGTTCGAGAACGATGCCGAGGGGGAAGCCGGTCGGCGCATCAAAAACGCAGGTACGTATCTTTCCCGCGTGGTCGGGCAGATTCAAAGCGACGTGGAATTGTACCGTACGCTCCTGCCGGAGTTCGAGCGCAACCCCGCGTTGCTTGTAGCCCGGTTGTGGGAGAAAACGCGCGAGGAGATCTTCGACAACGACGGCGTTACCAAGTTCTATAGGCCCGCCGGCGCGCAAATCCGTTTACACATTCCGCTTGACGCCGAGGAGCAGCGCCACGCCGAGGAACGAAGGTTGCAATCCAAGGAGTTTGACGCCTCGAAACTTCGCCCCACGAAGTGGGTGCCCGTCGGACCGGAAGCCGAATAATACAGATTATGTTTTGGTGTGCCGGTCGCGTCCTTGTTGTTCCCATGGATTGGCTCGAACCGGCACGATGTTTTGTAGATGTGGCCACGTATGGGTGACAAGACAGCGCCAGTTGTTCAAACCGTGGGTCTGTGCAAGACCTTTAAGGACTTCTGGCGGCGCGCGCGCGTCGAGGCGGTATCCGATCTCAACCTGGACATTCGCCCCGGCGAAGTCTTCGGGTTGCTCGGTCCCAACGGTTCGGGAAAGACCACGACCATCAAGATGATGCTCGGGTTGCTCTATCCGACACGCGGTCGGATTTCCGTATTCGGGAAACCGCCGACGGATGTGTCGGTCAAGAACCGCATCGGATTCCTCCCGGAGGATTCCTACCTGTACCGTTACCTTGTCGCCGGGGAGACCCTCGATTTCTTCGGGCGCTTGTTTCGCCTGCCGAAGCGCGTACGCCGGGAGCGCTGCGAGCGCCTGTTGGATATGGTTGGCTTACGCCAGGAGGCGAAGCGTCCTGTCGGTGAATACAGCAAGGGCATGGCCCGGCGCATCGGGCTCGCCCAGGCGCTCATCAACGATCCCGAATTTCTAATCCTTGACGAACCGACGTCGGGACTCGACCCGATCGGTGCCCGTCAGATCAAGGATGTGATCAGAACGCTCGGGCGCAAAGGCAAGACGATTCTTCTTTCGAGTCATGTGCTGGCCGACGTCGAGGACGTGTGTGATCGGGTCACGATTCTCTACGGCGGAACCCAGCGCGCGGTCGGCGACATCAACGAGTTACTCCGGGAACGCAGCATCACCCAGATCACAACCCCGACACTTTCCGAAAGCACCATAGCACAACTGCGCGATCTACTTTACCGTCTGGACAAAAAAGACATTCTCGACGTGTCGAACCCGCGTATGAAGCTGGAGGATTTCTTTCTGCGGATCGTGGAGGAAGCCCAGGCCGCCAACGTGCGCACGTTCGGCGCGCGGCGCGGCGGCGAAGTGCCCGAGTTTCTCTCCCAGGCAACCCGGTCCGAAACCGAATCCGTTATTGATACGCTGGTCGCCGCTTCGTCGGAGCGGGTGCAAGCCGTTACCCCGACGTCCTTGGTCGCGGTGGATCATGACAACGCCCCGGCGCAGTCACGCCATGTGATCGAGGCGTTGCTCGGCAATGAGGAAACAGCGGACAGCGTCGACGTGGAGCCGGACGCAGAAGCCGTCGCACCGCCACAGTCCGTCGAGCGCCGGGCCGCGCCGGCCGCCGACCGGTCGGTGATTGACGCACTGGTTCATAAGGACGACGTGGACGAGGACGCCTCGTGAGCAGAATCTGGGCAGTAGCACGCCAGACGATCGCGGAAGGCGTGCGGATGAAAATCGCGATTGTCTTTCTCGTGTTGATCGGGCTGGTCGTGCTGGGTCTTCCGTTTTCGATCCGCGAGGACGATTCACTCACCAATGCGATCCAGAGCTTCATGTCCTACGCCTTTTCCGCCACGGGGTTGTTGCTCGGCGTGCTGGCGATCTTCATGTCGCGCAGCGTCTCCGACGAATTAACGCACCGCCAGGTCTTTCTGGTCATGACCAAGCCCATCCCACGCTGGCAATACATTTTCGGTAAGTGGCTGGGCATCGTGGTGCTCAATTCGGTATTCCTGGCGGGAGCGGGTGTAACCATTTACGGTATGGTTCAGTACATAAAAAGAACGCACCCGCCGCTCAATAAGGAATACGACCTTAAGGAACTGGACAACGAAGTGCTCGTCGCACGACACGCGGTCAAGACCAAGGTGCCGAGTTTCGCGACCGAAGCGGAGGCGGAATATGAGCGGAACCTCGAGGAGGGGGTATACGACGACCGCCCCGATTTCCGACCGGAGGAGGAGAAGCGCCGCCTGCTCGCCAAGCATGAGTCGATGTGGCGCGTGGTCGGACCACAGGACGGTCGCCTGTTCGAGTTCGAAAACGTTCTGCTCGATCGGACGCGCAACAGCCCCGTCTTTATTCGCTTCAAGGCGGAGGTCAGCAATTACCCGCCGGACGAAATCTTCCGCTCGGTATGGATATGTGGCAACGCATTCAAGAACACGCCCGTGTATCAGATCAATGTGCGCCTCGTGGTGGGGCGCTACCACACGATCAAAGTGCCGGCGGACGCCGTGGCCGCCGACAACACGCTTACGGTTCGGTTTTTCAATCGAAACCCCTATCCGGGGGAGCGGCAATTCCGCAACGTGATCCAATTTCGAAAGGCGGATGAGGTTGAGTTGCTCTTCGTCGTGGGATCGTTCGAGGGGAACGTGCTTCGCCTCCTCACGTTGATGTGGTGCAAAATCTCCTTTCTGGCGGCGCTCGGCGTTTTGATGACCACGATGTTTTCGTTCCCCGTCGCCGCGTTGGTTTCGTTCACCGTCTATGCGTTGGCGGGTACCAGCAAGTTCATTATGGAGTCGTTTGATTTCGCCTCAGCGGATTACGCGACAATGTGGACGTCGCTGAAAGAGTTCGCCCTTCATGTGATTCAATTCTCCTACCAGGCGCTCATGTATGTCCTGCCCGACTTCAGCCGGTACGATGCCGTCGAAAACCTGGTGAACGGGCGAAACGTAAGTCTGGTATGGGTGCTCCAGGGCATCGTCGAGCTTGGGGTGATTAAGACCACGATCGTACTGGGTTTGGCCATGCTGCTCTATTACCGCCGTGAGCTGGCGGAGGTGTCGTTGTGACGGTCTGTTTTCTGATTGGCTTGTTCCGGTTGTACGACCGGAAAGAACGGGTGCTGAACACGCTCGCAGACCGCCGCGCCGAGGGATACGGACGAATCAATGGGGGCGACCACAAACAGATTGCCTGTCGGTCTCTGCGCGATTGAGCACGAAGTATGTCGCAAGTCGTTAGTTACACACTGCCCGAACACTTGAGTGCCCGGCGCACCGCGCAGCGGCATGAACGCGTTGTGCAGATCGTCGGTCTGGCCGTTGCGCTGACGTGTTTCGTCGGGGCGGGTTTGCTGATCCGTCCGGTAAACGATATCCGTAAGTCGCGACAACTGGTGATCGATCCAAGTACGATCAAGGGGCTTCCGCCGACCATTGCACTGCTGGGCAAGCTGGCGACATTCCGGGCGCTGGCGATCGATTGGGCGGCCATTCGCGCCGAGCGGCTCAAGGAAGAGGGGAAGGATTACGAAGCCCTGCAGTTATCCAAGACGGTCTGTTCGCTGGCGCCGCGGTTTCCCAAGCTGTGGGTCTACGCGGCGTGGAACATGGCCTATAACATTTCGGTCAATCAATACACGCCGGAGGAACGCTGGCAGTGGGTCAGTAACGGCATCAAGCTCCTCCGCGACGAAGGCATTCAATACAACCCGCGTTCCGTGACGCTCTACAAGGAACTCGCCTGGATTTACTGGCACAAGATCGGGGATTTCCTTGACGACCATCACCTCAATTACAAACGAGCACTGGCCGTGGATATGGAACGCGTCCTGGGTGCCCCACCCGTTGTGGTCAACCAACAGGAATACTTCGACTGGTTCCGCTGGATTGTCGACGCCCCCCGCGATCTCGCCGCCTTTATAGCGTCCGATCCGGACATAAAGCAACTGGTTGTGGCGTTGAAGGGGCTTGATCTCGCCCCGGACCTGTCCTTGCTCGAGTTCGTTGCACGTAACATGCGTCCCGAGCTGAGCGTCGAGTCGCTGCGGGAAGAACCGACCCCGGAGAAATCCGCCAAAGCAAAGCGGCTCGCCCTGATCACATCGCCGGAGCACAAAGAGACCGCCGACCGACTACTGGCTGCGGTTCGCTCCGACGTACTGCGCAACAAATACAAGTTCGATCTCGATTTCATGTTCAAGCTGATGACCGAGAAGTACGGTCCGCTCGACTGGCGGAACGCCTTTGCTCATTCTCTTTATTGGTCCAGCTACGGCGACCGGATCAACAAGGGCTACGCGCGCACCGATGCGGCCGATTCCATGAACACGGCGCGGTTCGTGTTTTTCTCGCTGCAGAACCTGATCACCCGTGGGCACATGATCCTGTTCCCCAATTTCGACGATCCGTTTTCGTCCTATATCGAGCTGACACCCGACACCCGATACATTCCCTACCTCTATCAGACCTATCTAAGGCTTGGGAAAGAGCAATTCGGTGATGACCGGCGGTTCAAGGAAGGAACGCCGGGTCCGAACTATATGAACGGGTTCGTTACGAATATGGAGCAGTGGATCCAGTTGCTCTATTTCGAGGGCGGTGAAAAGAACCTCTCGATGGCCGAGAACTTCTACGCCTGGTTGCGGCAGAACAACCCCAGTCCGGACGGTTCGACACAAGAGCGTTACACGAAAACGCTCGACGATTTCGTCATGGGACAGATTCTTGCGCAACTGGACACCTGGCGGGCGGCGGCGGCCATCGTCAGGCAGTTTACGCGGCGTGCCTTGAAGGAGTTCAGTCTCGGGCAGATTCAGCCCGCCATCGGCGCCATGTCGCTCGCCCGCAAGTGTTATGACTATTGGATGGCACCCACGAACGTCGACATCACGGAACGGCGCAAGCTTCAGGAACCGGTGGTCATGCTGCGCGACGAGATCATCGAGTTCATTCAGGATCCGCGCTACGAGCCACTGTTCAAAGCCCGTTTGTGGAAGAACCTGCCGCTGCGCCAGCGTCAGATGGCCTATGACGCGCTCGCGCCTTATTTCAAGAAGCTTTGCGCCGAGCAGGATCCGCCCTGGTCGATCATACGTGCGTTCCCCGAACCGCCCGGAATGATCGAGTTCCGCAAGACCAATATCGAATACCGCGGCGCGCCGCGTCGAAAAGGCGTCGACGAAGGTAAGCGGTTCAAGAAATAAACGCCTGTCCTATGCCGCGCGAGGCGTTCCACGAGGCCTTTCTACGTCGCTACAGCACAGTCGGTTTTCGTGTGGCGATCCGTCGCGGGCGTTCCCCTTTACAAAGGGGAGATGGTGGGGGCCGTTGCAACACAATAGTTTATTGTATGCTATTGACCGGCGGCGCGGCATCGATTTGCTTCGGACCCCGTTCTTATCCACAAGGACCCTCATTCGTCGCAACGGGCAGGGGGATGCCGGCGCCGTAGGTACGATCGGGCGGGGTGGGCTCAAACACGCCCGGTATGATCGTACCGCAATGGGGACAGGTCGAATCCTTCATGGCATTGTGTTCCACAAAGAACCCCCGACGTTTGATAAGCACCGCATCACACGATGGGCAGTGTGTGCTCTCTCTCGACCCGACGCCACCCGGCAGGTTTCCGGGATAAACAAAGCGCAGACCGGCTGAGCGACCGATCTCATAAGCGCGCAACAAGGTCTCCGGCGGCGTGCGCGGCGGGTCGGTCATTTTGTAGTCGGGATGAAAGGCCGTTACGTGCCACGGAATGTCATAAGATACACCCGCCAGAAACTCGGCGATGTCGCGCAATTCCTCGTCGCTGTCGTTAAAACCGGGTATGACGAGTGTGACGATTTCGACCCAAAAGCCCATCTGCTTCACGCGCCAAATCGTATCGAGGACGTTCTGTAGTATCCCGCCGAGTTCACGATAGCGCTTGTCGCGAAAGCTCTTGAGGTCGATTTTGTACAGATCCACGTAGGGGCGGATGAACTCGAGGACCTGCGGTGTGGCGTTGCCGTTGCTGACGAATCCGCAGATAATGCCCTGCTGTTTGGCGCGTTTGAAGATTTCGACGGCCCAGTCGGCGGTGATGAGCGGTTCGTTGTAGGTGCTGACCATCACGGGCGTTTTGTAGCGGACAGCCATCTCGACCAGCCGGTCGGGCGTCAGGAAGTTGGGTCGGGAGACGGCTTTGTCGTCGCGCAGCGCCTGGCTAGTGACCCAGTTCTGGCAGTAGCCGCAGTGCAGGTCACATCCCAGCATCCCGAACGAAAGGGCGTCGCGCGCCGGGAATGCGTGATAGAAGGGTTTCTTTTCGATGGGGTCTATCTGCAAACCGGCGACGTACCCCGCTGGAGCCCGCAGTTCGCCGCCGCTGTTGAACCGAACCCGGCAAACCCCGCCTCGTCCGGGCAGGATCGTGCAGCGGTGCCCGCACGCCAAGCACCGTACGCGACCGTCCCGCCCACGCACCACGAGCTGTGGCGCGGACGCCATCGTGTTGTCGAAAAGCAATTCTTTGAGTTGAACGGACCCAGGCATCGAGCGATCTCCGAAGGGACAAGACAACAGCGTTCTAATCTCTATTATACATCAGGCGAGGGAATGGTCAGCCGTACCTTGAAACGGTCGGCCCCGTCTCGCTACCGAGGAGCCGACATTGTCTCACAATCAGCACGACCACGAGCCGCACGCGGGCGACGATCACCAACAGGACGAGCACAACGCGTGCCACGACGACCCGGTAATGCGTCGGGCCGACCCCGCACGCGGCGGCGTCCATCAGTCGACGCGCCCCTCGGCCCTTGTGGTGGAGCTTCGGGCTCATGTGCCGTTTTCGGTCACGGCTGTCGCCATCGGATTGATCGTCGCCGGCGCGATCTGCATTATCGGGTTGTCCGGTACGCGCGGTGCGGGTTGGAACGAGGGCGTTAGCCCGGCCCATGGGCGTTCGGTCGGCACATCGCCGGTCACGAGCGAGGGCCACGACCACGTTGACGACCGCGACGAAGCACATTCCCCCGCGCGTCTGTTCTTTCATCTCTTCCACCCGGCGCACATGCTGTTCTCCGCCACGGCGACGGCGGCCATGTTTTTTCGCTATGATCGCCGCCGGCTCAAGGCCATTATCATCGGGCTGATCGGGGCGGTCGGCGTGTGCGGCGTGAGCGATGTGGTCATGCCGCAGATTTCGCTCATGATCCTTGGAATTCATGCGCCGTGGCACATTTGTGTGTGGGAACATCCGGGGCTGGTCTTGCCGTTTGCTTTTGTCGGTGTGCTCGTGGGGATCAGTGCATCGGCCAGCGTGATGCACGGCACCATCGTGTCCCACTCGCTGCACGTCTTCGCCTCGACGATGGCCAGTATCTTCTATATGGTTGAGCCGCTCGGCGGTACGGCGTGGATCGACATCATCGGCAAGATGTTCATCTTTATCGTTCTGGCGGTCATGGTCCCCTGTTGCTTGAGCGACATTGTCTTCCCCATGCTCATGACCCGCGCGGGGCGGGACGAGTTCGAGAGAGAACCCCACGCCCATTAGCGCATAAAATCTTTTTCACGTGCCGGTTTTTCGATGGTTGATCTCGGTACGTGAGCTTGCTCTATCGCATTCTCAATCCAAACGTAGCAGCGGATCACCACGCATGCTCTGGTGGCATCGGAACCGGACGCTACCATCGGATTGAGCTTGCTCGAGCTGACAACGCCTTGTGCCCTACAAAAGATCAGCCGTTCTTAGAGCAAGCTCTATTATTATGTAGCGGTCGAATCACCGTTTCACCCGGAGAATCGACTCGATACGGCGATACACAATAACGGATATTGCTGTAGCGGGCTGTCAGCGCAATACCACGAGGACATATACGCCCAGCATCCAGCAATAGAGGGCGAAATAGTGCAGCTTCGCCCGGCGCACCACGGTGAGTAGTACGCGCAGTGCGATCATGCCTACCAGGAAGGACGCCCCGGCACCGACCAGCAAGGGTCCCCAGGGGATGGCTTGGAACTGCTCGGGGGGCAGCGCGAGCGTATCGCGCAGCTTGAGCAGCGTTCCACCAAGGATAGCCGGTGCGGCGATCAGGAAGCTGAACTCCGCCGCCCATTGGCGCCGAAGTCCGCAGTAGGACGCGACACACAATGTCGCCCCACTCCGCGATATACCGGGAAGAATCGCCCCCGCCTGGGCCACCCCGACCAGCGCCGCCTGCCACCAACGGAAGCTCCGCCACCCGCGTCGTCCGCGGGGAACCACCGCGAGCGCTCCCAGCAGCGTGCCGGTTATCAGCAGACACACGCCGATCCACGTCGGTCGATCGAAGGCCGACTCGAACGTGTCTTTGAACATCAGTCCGATCACACCGGTGGGTACGCAGGCAACGATTGCGAGCAGGATAATCCGAAGCGCGGGTCGAGCCGCCCATCTCGTTCGCTCGGAGTTTTTTGCCGATCCGGGCGGATCGATGGGGGCGCGCAATCCGCGCGGATCATTCAGTCGTTTGCCGTCGCGCACGGCGGCGCGGAGCAGTCGGCTAATCGGTTCACGAAACACGACCAACACCGCCAGCAGCGTGGCGATATGAGCGAGCACGTCGAAGAGCAGGAGTGTGGGATGGTTGGGATCAAGCTTTAACCACCGCTGCGCCAGGGCGAGATGGGCGCTGCTGCTGATGGGTAGAAACTCTGTAATCCCCTGAAGCACGCCGAGCGCGAGCGATTCCACATAACCCAGGTCGTTCACGCCGCCGCGCTTTCTTGAAGGATGTAGCGGGAGCGGATCAAGTATTGAATCATGGACAGGGCGGTCACAATGACCGTCGCCCACGCCAGGGTCGATTTGATCCAACCCCCGACACCGCCGAACGCCCCCGCCTGTTCCCGCGCGATAATGAACAGAATCACCGGAACCGCGATGCTTTGCATCCACATCTTCAACTTGCCGTGGATCGACGCGCCGAACCGTTTACCCATTGATTCGTTGAATCCGCGCAGCCCGGTGACCAGCAATTCGCGCACCACAATCACCACGGCCATCCACGCATGGACACCCGTGACGTTGTGCCCGCTTTCATCAACGAACCCCGAGCCGACGAACAACACGAACGCCCCGCAAACGAGCACTTTATCGACCAGCGGATCCAGCACGCGCCCCAGCGGCGTAATCAGACCATATTTCCGTGCGATATAGCCATCGAGAAAATCGGTGGCGGCGGCGATCACGAACAAAACCCACGCGGCGTCGAGCTTCCACGTCTCCGGGGCGCGTTGTACGTACTGAGACAGCAGCGCGACAAAGATGATGGCCAGTACGAGCCGGGCCAGCGTGATCCGATTGGGTAGATTCAGTGAATGCCTCATGCACTCAACACGGACAAGGAAACCTGTGTGGGATGGGCGACGAGGTCGTATCCGTCGCGCCCGGTGCACCGAACGTGTACCATCGTACCGGGCGCCGCGATGCAGTTCGTCACCCGCGTCACACCATCGACGAAGGGCGCCTGACCTTCATGCCGCGCTTGAACGGTTCGGCCACTCACCCGCTCATCCACCAGCACGTCAAACGTCGAACCCACGCGCTGATCCGCCAGGGCGAATGCGACGTCCTGCTGAGTGGCCATCAACGCGTCGACGCGCTCACTCTTGATCTTTTCGGGAATCTGTTCCTTCATCCGACCGGCGGGCGTATCAGGCTCCAACGAGTAGGGAAACACGCCGAGGGCATCGAAACCGAAGTCGCGCACGAAGGTGACAAGCTCATTGAATTCTGCGTCGGTTTCGCCTGGGAAGCCCGCGATCATCGTCGTGCGAACGGTGACGCCGGGGATGCGCTCGCGGATACGTTCGAGCAATCGTTCGGTGGATGCGCGATCGATACGCCGGTGCATGGCTTTGAGCACGCGGTCATTGATGTGTTGCAGCGGGATATCGATGTAGTTGCACACGTGCTCGGATTCGGCGATCGCATCGAGAATCTCATCCGACAGGACAGACGGGTAGACGTACATAAGTCTTACCCAGCGCAATCCGTCCACCCTGTCGAGTTGGCGAAGCAATCCGGCGAGACCATCGCCGATTTGGTCTTCCCCCAGGCCATAGCTGGTGGTGTCTTGCCCGATCAAGCTGATTTCCACGGCGCCGTCGGACACCAACTCGCGGGCTTCGTGGAGCACAATCTCCGGCGGTTTGCAATGCATACGCCCGCGGATGGCGGGGATCGTGCAAAAGGTACATTTCTGGTCGCACCCTTCGCTGATGCGCAGATAGGCATAGTGTCTGGGCGTCAGGCGAAGGCGGGCTGTATCGAGCTGTACGAACGGATGATAGTCCGACAGAAAGACATCCGCCTTGCGCCGTGTCGCGTTTCCACGAGCCCCGCGCTTCAATCCGCGCGATTTCTTTACGTTCGGGCTTGTCCCGTCTACTGATACGGCGCCGTCGGGTTGACCAAGCACGGCGCGAACAATGTCATCACGGTTGTTCACCCCGACCAGCGCGTCGATACCAGTGATACGCTCGAGTATCGTTTCCTTGTCGCGTTGAACAAGGCAGCCGGCTACGACCACGCGCCGGGTACGACCGCGTTTTTTACGTCGCGTTGCGTCGCGGATCACGTCATCCGCCTCGACGCGCGACGCATCGAGAAACCCGCAGGTGTTGATGACGATCACGTCGGCGTCGTCTTCCCCGCAGATGGCGCACCCCGCCTCGGCCAACTGCCCGAGCATCTTCTCGGAGTCGACGAGGTTCTTCGCGCATCCCAATGAGACGAACGCGACCCGCGTTAGTTCCTTGTTTCCCTGCATACTGTCTTACTCATCCAAACCGATTTCGGGCCGCCTACGTTTTACAGGGCAACCGACCGCACGGTATAGTCCCGCCGGTATCCTTATCGATGCAGCACGCGACGCGTGGACGAAAAGTTCCCGAGCGGTTCAGACCCGGCTCCCGGGGTCTACATCAACCACCCGTTTCCTATCTTGCGCCTTGGCTCGCGCCGGACACGTGCTCCGCCGACACAGGCGTCGCGCTCCATCATCGTCCATTGGATCACCAGTCTATCAGATTTGAGCTCCGACAAAAGCGGCCCGGGTGACCCCGTCGCACACCGGGGGCGCGACATAATTGGCGGTCGCAAAAAAGGTAGGGCAGGTCGTTCTTTCGCCAAAAGGCGGAAGGTTTACCTGCCCTGTTGTACGGGCGCCGATCCTGCCACGCACGCCCTCCGCGGCTCGGACACTCGGAAGACTTGTGCTACACAGCGCGCGCTACCGATCCCCAAAACCCTCAGGATGTGATTGGTGCCACGTCCATGCCGTTTGGATGATCTGCTCAATATCCGTGTATTCGGGTTTCCAACCCAGTTCCGTCTGAATCCCGGTGGGATCAGCGTACAGTTCCGGGGGGTCGCCTAACCGACGCGACGCAGGCGCCGCGGGGATATCGTGGCCCGTAACGCTTCGCGATGCGTCGATCACCTGCTTGACGCTCGCGCCCTGACCCGTGCCCACGTTGTACGCGCGAAACGTAGCCGCGGGGTGACCCTCAACGGCGAGCCGGTGAACCGACGCCAGATCCTCGACGTGTACATAGTCGCGCACACACGACCCGTCGCTCGTGGGATAATCGACGCCAAAGACCTTGATCTCCTCCATTCGCCCCGCCGCGACTCGGAGCACGAGTGGAATAAGGTGCGTCTCGGGGTCATGGTCCTCCCCGATGTGCGCGTCCGCGGAGGCCCCGGCTGCGTTGAAATAACGGAGCGCCGTAGCCCCCAATCCCCACGCCGCGACGCAATCCTCGAGCACCCATTCGATGGCGAGCTTGGTGCGCCCGTAGGGGCTGATCGGTACCCGGGCCGCGTTTTCCGTGATCGGCACCGAGCTCGGTACGCCATAGACGGCGCAGCTCGAGCTGAATACGAACGTTTTCACTTCGTGAACCCGGCACGCTTCGAGCAAACCGATGCTGTTGACAACGTTGTTGCGGTAGTATTTGAGCGGGTCGCTGACGGATTCGCCCACCTCAGCCGACGCGGCGAAGTGCATCACCGCGTGAAAGTCCCCGTCTCCGAATACGCGGGTCAACAGGTGCGCATCGCCGACGTCGCCTTCAACAAGACGCGCCCGCTCATCCACGGCCGCACGATGACCCGTCGAAAGATTGTCGAGTACGGCCACGCCATGACCGGCTCCGCAGAGCGCACGAACGCAATGACTCCCGACATAACCCGCCCCGCCCGTAACCAGAATGTTCATAGTGTGTCTACTCGACGACAATATCCGTCAACCGTGAGACGCTGATAACGACCGACCGCATCACCACCACCGCCCGACGGTTCACCGGCAGTTCTCCCTGGCATATATCGGCGACATAGGTCTCCTTGTTGGCATGTCCGTCACGGCAATCGTGCATGTCGGCGTCTTCAAGCACGAACGTATGGTCGGTGACCTCGGTCAGGCGACCTATGTAGACGATGGGCGTTCCGGTGTCGAGCACGACCGTGTCGCCGATCATTTGTTGTAATGCGTCGTGCATGGTTGGTTTTGCTGATACTCCGGGGCAGCACCCCGCCTTTTAGTGCCGCGTCACAGCTGATGCTTAGGGTTCGTTGTGCGTGTCATGGGCAAACTTGTTTGCCCGTGACGGCCACCGGAACAACAGGACAAGCTGCTGCTTGCTCATGCTACCCAAGAAACAAGATGTGACAAAGCATTAGGCATCTTCAACAACCGTCAGCGTATCACAGTTGATGACAGCGTGGTAAGCTAACCGTGCGGTGGACAAACCGTATTAAACCCCAACTCGTTCGCGGCGCCCGGCCACAACCGCCCGCTAGGTCGCGCGCAGCGCCGACTTTACACCGCCCCCCTCCGCCTCGAACATGAGGGCATGATCGAAGCGGTCCTGTTCGATATCGGGGATGTGCTCATGCACTTTGAGACGTCACGGGCGCGGCGGTTTCTTGATGCCGCCGTGCGCCCGGTGTTCGACGGGTTGATCGAGCGGGGCCATCAACCACCGCCGTTTCGAACCTACGCCCGGCGCATCCGATGGTCGTTCGTTCGGGCGTTTATTCGATCGCGGATTGTTAGGCGAGAGGTGCCCACACTCGATGTGATGCGACGTGCCCACCAACGCATGGGTGTTTCGCTTTCCGCCGACGTGATGAATGAGCTTGCCATGCAGTGCATGCGCCCGTTCGAGCGGTTTTTCTCGACCAATCCGCAGGCGGTTCCCGTCGTGTCGCGGCTGCGTGATACGGGCTTCAAACTCGGCATCGTCTCGAATACGTTTTTCCCAGCATTCGCTATTGATGAGGTGCTCGAACGAGAGGGTCTGCTCGATCCGTTTCCCGTTCGCATCTATTCGTCCGACGTCGGGTTTATGAAGCCGCACCCGGGCATCTTTCGCGCGGCGCTGGATCGACTCGAGGTCGCACCGGAGCGAACCATGCACGTCGGTGATCTCATACGCAAAGACGTCCGGGGTGCGTCCCGCGTGGGCATACAGAGTGTGCTGATGCTACCAAAAGGGAAACGCCCATCCGGTCGGCCACAACCCGACTACGTGATTCATCAATTGACGGAATTGCTTTCACTGCCGGGCGTCAGGGAACGGGTCGGCACGTCGACACCTACGACCGTGCCCGCGCACCGCTAAATAGATGCTCACAAATGGGAAACCGAGCGATTTCACCTCGCCCTTGCGCCATAGGACACCCGTTTTCCTATTGGTTTCCCTATTGCGTGGAGTTATTTAGTGCACCGTCACAGCTTATTCTTAGAGTTCGTTGTGGGTGGCATGGGCAAACTTGTTTGCCCGTGACCGCCCCCCAGCAACACGGGCAAGCTGCTGCGTGCCCATGCCACCCCAAAAACAAGGTGTGACAAAGCACTAGCGTTAACGCACAGATTGTGTAGCGGCTGATCGCCCTCAACCTCCCCTTCGTGAAGGGTAGCGCGTGGGTCGGATCGTTACATGAAAACCGACTGTCCTGTGGCGTACAGCGGACGTGGGCGTTTGTCGGCTCATTGTTTGACAGGCAGCGCGCGGTATCCTGTTTCGCTTGTCGAATGAGGGTCGTCGAACCGCGAGGGGGCATAGGCGTAACGACAGCGATCATGGATATCGATCTATCACCGGAACATCTCCTGTCCGCTTATGTATCCGGTGTGTTCCCGATGGCTGACGATGAGGATGTCGTACGCTGGTTCGCCCCTGATCCACGGGCGATTATCGAACTCGACGCGTTCACCATGTCGCGCTCGCTTCGCGCGGTGGTGCGTCGCGGTATCTTTGAGATTACCGTGAACCGCGCGTTCGAAGAGGTGATCGCCGCGTGCGCGGATCGACCCGACGGCACCTGGATTTCCGCGGAGATCGCAGACGCCTATGTTCAACTGCACCGGCTCGGGTTCGCGCACAGTGTCGAGGCGCGGTGTGAGGGGAAACTGGTCGGCGGGTTGTATGGTGTGGCCATCGGGGCGGCGTTCTTCGGCGAGTCGATGTTTCACCGGGTGACGGACGCCTCCAAAGTCGCCCTTGCGGCGCTGGTGGGGCGCCTGCGAGATCGCGGCTTCAACTTGCTGGACATACAATTCATCACCGATCATCTGCGGCGGTTCGGCGCTGTGGAGATTCCCCGGTCCGACTACTTGCGGCGACTCCATCGTGCGGTTCAAGTATCTTGTGCATTCGACGACCGGATTGGTCCCACGGCGATTTCGGTTCAAAATGAACGTGACGACGCGACGACGTCTGATTAGAGCGTTTATCGTTTTCATGGGCCGGTTCTAGGACACGCGCACCGGCCTCGAGACCGGGAAGATCGCGCGGGCTGAAGCCCGCGGCTCGGAGCACAAAAACGGGAAATGCTCTAGAACACGCACCATCGGCATCGGACCGGGGCGTTGACCGGGAGGGTGTCGGTGTCATGGGGTTGGCAGCCGGTGCGCAAGAGGGTTTGTCTGTAGTGCGGAAATCCACAAAACCATCCCCCGTGGTTTTCACGGAGCAGCGACCGATGGATCAACCGGTGCGCGCTACGTCCGCCCAAGACGCAGAACACGCGTACACGGTCGCCGCATCGCCAGGCGCATCATCGTCACCTTTGCTCGTTGATCGGTCCGTACCGCCGGCTGGAAACGACCTGTTCCTGCGCAACATGCGTGCGCTGTGGCGGGTTGATCCGTGGTTGGCCCTGCGCGTCGACGCGGTTCGCGATGAGGATCGCCGGCCTGTGGAACCGGCGAAAAAAGGGGGATGGACGGTTCGGGCGGCGGTTCCCGACGGACCCTCGCTGTACCTGCACAGCCGCTACGACCCGGTTGCCGAGGCACGCACCTTCGCCGAAGCAGTCACCATCGAAGACAAGTTCTGCTTCGTGGTGTCGGGGCTGGGTTTGGGTTATCACATATTGGCCTTGCACGAGCGATTGACCGGCGATGTGATTATCGTATGCGTTGAGCCCTCCATCCGTATGATCGCTACGGCGCTGACGCGCGTCGATCTCTCCGAGCTCATCGCGTCGCGTCGGTTTATTCTGCTCACCGACGATGACAAGGCCCGCCTGCATGACCGCCTTCAGGCGTACAACACGCTCATTATGCTCGGGGCACAGTTTATCCAGCATGCGCCGTCGGTTCGGTTGGCCGCGTCCGAGCACGCCGCCGTGTCCCATGCGATCAGCGAATTCGTCACCTACACGCGCATGACGCTCATGACCCTGGTGGCCAATTCGCAGATTACCTGCAAGAACATCGCCATGAACGCGGTAACCTATGTCTCGACCCCGCCGATCGACTTGCTGCGCAACCGTTTCTCCGGGGACCCGGCCATCATTGTCTCCGCCGGACCGTCGCTGCTCAAGAACATCGACCAACTCAAGGGACTGAAGGGGCGGGCGGTGTTGATCGCGGTTCAGACCGCGCTGCGACCGTTGATGCAGCGCGGGATCGTGCCGGACTTCGTGACCAGCCTCGACTTTCACGAAATGTCGCGCAAGTTCTTCGAGGGCGTCGGTGACTTGTCGGACGTACATCTCGTCGCTGAACCCAAAGCGACTTGGCACGTGTTAGACAACTACCCCGGTCCGATCTCGCTGCTCGAGAACAGTTGGGCGCGGATGGTGCTGGGCGATGATCTCGCCGCCCGCGGCGGGCTCAAAGCCGGGGCGACCGTCGCGCACCTAGCGTTCTACCTGGCTGTTCATCTGGGGTGCGATCCGATCGTATTCGTCGGACAGGATCTTGCGTTTACCGGACATGTGTTCTACGTGCCCGGCGTGGAGATTCACCACGCCTGGCGCACGGAACTCAATCGGTTCAACACGATCGAACACAAGGAATGGGAACGCATCGTACGGAACCGGCCGATCCTGCGCAAGGTGAGCGACGCCCAAGGCCGGAGTTTGTATACGGACGAACTGCTCTTTACCTATCTGGAGCAGTTCGAGACGGACGTCGCCGAGCTGCCCAATCGCGTGGTTGACGCTACGGAGGGTGGCGCGTGCATCCGCGGCACGGAAGCGATGAGTCTCGATCGCGTGGCGGCAGAGATATGCACGCGCGACATCGATCCGGAGCGCTTCGCCTACCGCCGTACGATGACCCGGCGGAACCCCGCCCGACTTCCCGCGGTGCGCGACGTGCTGACGCGCCGCATCGAACAACTGGACCGCGTGGTGACCACCTGCGATGAACTGCTGGAGGTGTTGGGCGAACTCGAAGGGCTGGCGGACGACGCGGATCGATTCAACAAACGCCTTTTGCGCGTGGATGAGCTTCGTGCGCGCATCGACAACGAACGCGACGCCTATCGCATCGTGAACGTCGCCACCCAACTGGCCGAGTTTCGGCGATTCTCAGCCGATAGGCGTCTGAGTACGACGACTCTGGACGACGCCGAGCGGGCGCGGCGGCAGATCAAACGAGACGTAGAGTTCATCACCGCGGTGCGCGACGGGGCGCTGACCGTCAAACCCATGCTCACTGCCTCCTGCGACCGCGTGGAGAAAGCGATCGAACGCTCATGAGCGTTTCGGCTGTCATTCCCGCTGATCTTGACACCACGCCGCTGGGCACACGCAGTCGCCTGGCGGACGAGCTGTGCGGCGTGCCGGTGCTGCGCCGTACGGTTCAGCGCGTAACGCGGTGTGAGCAGATCGATGCCGTTATCGTGACCTGCCCGCCCGCTCAGCATGGGCGCTGCGCCGCGCTGCTCGCCGGACTACCGGTGCGCGTTCAGGCGGTCGACGCCGAAACGCCTCCGTGGCGCACCCTGGTTACTTCGGCCAGAAAATGGGCGCTGGATGGATGGCGCGGCGGTATCGGTGGAACGACCTGCTTCGACGAGTATGTGGACGCCCGGGTGCTGGCGGGGTTGCTTGGGGAGATCGATGCCCGGGCGTTGTTCGTTGTCGCTCCCGGCGCGGTCGTGTTCGATTCCGATCTGGCGGACCGCATGATCGCCCACGGCCTGTCGACGCGTGAGGAGAGCAAACTCACCTTCGCCCAGACACCGCCGGGGTTGTCCGGGTTGCTGCTCAATGACGACATCGTCCGAGAGTTGGCCGAGCAATCCATTCCCATCGGCTGGGTGTTCAGCTATAAGCCTGACAGCCCCTTGAAGGACCTCGCGTTTCAGCCGTGCTGTTTCGAGGTCCCCCCGGAAGTTCGCTACGCCACGGGTCGGTTGATCGCCGATACCGACCGCACCGTAGCCCGACTGAAACGGTTGCTGAGCGCCTACAGCGACCCGGACGCCCGCACGACAGGTCGCTGGCTCATCGAGCGGGACGAAACGCACGTTGACGCACTGCCGCGCGAGATCGAACTGGAGCTAACCACCGACGACCCTTATCCCGAGAGCGTTCTTCGACCGCGCGGACCGAGACTGGATCGATCAGGCCAAGCAGACGTTGAACTCGTCGAGCGGGTGATCGACGACTGGTGCCGGTTTGACGACACGTTGCTTGTTTTGGGCGGGTTCGGCGATCCGCTGCGGCATCCGGCCTTTGACCGTATTCTGGCCCTGGCGTCTCGCGGACTAAGCGATGGGACGCGGGGTTTGTGCGTGCGTACAACGGCGGTCGATCTCGACGAGACGTGCATCGACACGATCATCGAACACCCGTTTGACGTGCTCAGTGTTGCGCTTGACGCCTGGACCGCTGAGCGCTATGCGTCGCTTCAGTCACCCGGCGCTACGGACCGATCCTTACTCGATGCCGTCGTCGGCCACCTTGATCGCTTGGCCGAACGGCGCATCGCACACCGCCACGTAACGCCCATTGTCGTGCCGGAGTTTACCAAAGCCGAACAAAACGTTGACGAGCTGGACGCGTTTCACGACGGGTGGCTCCGCAAGGTCGGTGCAGTCTGCATCACCGGTGCTGGTCATTACGCCGGACAATGTCCGAACCATGCCGTGATGAACATGGCTCCGCCTGCGCGAACGCCGTGTCGTCGGATCGTGTCGCGTTGCATGGTCCTCTGCGACGGGCGCGTCGTCGCCTGCGATCAGGACTTTCGTGGCTTGCACCCCCTTGGGAACTTGAATGAGCAACCACTTGAAACGATCTGGTCCGGTGAATCGTTCATGCGAATGCGTAGCGCTCACCAAGCCCTGGATCTCAGCCCTTTTCCGTTGTGCGGTGCGTGCGACGAATGGCATAGACCGTAGGCACGCATGGCGACCACCGGACCGTCGCTTCCTCAATCAAGTGTTGACCGGCAGAATACCTAACGCAGGTTCCGTTTTTGTGTTCCGAGCCGCGGGCTTGAGCCCGCGCGATCGTACCGGTCTCGATGGCGGTTCAACCGCCAAAGACCCGGCACATGAAAACGAAAAACGCTCGCCATGCCGCAAGAACGGACCCGATTGTCTACAGCAATATCCGTTATTGTGTATCGCCGTATCGAGTCGATTCTCCGGATGA
>CAZWWW010000004.1:0-21757 GCA_964637715.1 uncultured Phycisphaeraceae bacterium
CATGATCGCCTCGTTACCGTTTGATGAGTCCGGGCGTTCGAGCGTGCGCGTCGTGCAGTGTTCTTCCAGCGACCGTAATCCGCTTGCCATCGGATCGCTCGCCTCGACCCTGGCTCGGGCGTACCGCAAGCGGCCCATGAACGACGATCGGGGTCGACCCATCAGGCCCGGCACCATGCACTTCGTGGCGATGGGCGGGTTCTTGAAGCGGTGGCAACGGCGCAAGGCGTGGCTCCGCAGACTCCAGCGGTTGCTCAAGGCCGTCGGGGCGACCGGTCGACGTTTGCGGCGGGTCAACGGTGTGCTCCGGCAGATCGAACAATTGCTCTACTTCGCCAAGATCTATGCCCCGTATACGCATCTCGATTGTCGATTCGCCGACGACAACCTGCGGGCCAACGGCGAACGACTGCACCCCGACGACCGCGTGCTGTTTCCGTTCGACGCTGAGCGCATTGATTGGGACGATTATCTCATCAATCGGCATGTACCCGGGCTTCGATCCTTTGTGCTGGGCACCGGGGGCGAGCCGAGTGGCCGACTGCGCGCGGTGGACGACTTCACCGGTACCGAACGCACCAGCGCCGCCGATGTCCTCCAGGGTTCGAACCTGTTCGACGTGTTTCAACGCGCCGCCCGCCGCCACCGGCACAAACCGGCTTTCCAGATTCGGCGTAACAACCGGTGGCTTCGCTATACCTACGACGAAGCCCTTCAGGCAACCGGTACGATCATGCTTCGCTTTCTCGAGCGTGGGTTGTCGCGGGGCGATCGCATTGCGATCTGCTGTGAGAACGGACCGGAATGGGGGCTGACCTATCTTGCGGCGATGCGCGGGGGGTTCACGGCCATCCCGTTGGATCCCGAGCTTCCGCCCGCCGAGGTGTGGGCGGCGGCGCGCTACGCCTCGGCAAGACTGATGTGCGCCGGCCACCGCACGCTGGAGGGGCTGGAAGCGGCGCGCCGCGACGGCGACGTGGAACTCATCAAGCTTCGAGAGCCCTTCATACCGGCACCCGGCGCGTCGCGCGACCGCCTGCCCGATCCCGCACCGGTGGACGGCGGCGCGATCGCCTCGATCCTGTTTACTTCTGGAACCACGGTCTCGGCCAAGGCCGTGCAGCTCACGCACCGCAATCTCATCAGCAACGCGCGGGCGCTCGTCGAGGTACACCCCATCGAATCAACAGATGAGTTGCTGTCCGTGCTACCGATGTATCACGCCTTCGAATTCACCGGCGGGTTTCTGGTCCCGATCGGGGGCGGTGCGACCATCACCTACATCGACCAGCTAAAAGGCTCCGAGATCCAATCGGTCATGCAGGCGACGGGCACGACGATCATGCTCGTGGTACCGCGCCTGTTACGCATGTTTGGGGACTCCATCGAGCGCGGCGTTGCGGAATCCGGCGTGCTGACGCGGGCCATGTTTCGCTCGTTTGAAAAGCTGTCCGAGCTGAGCGGGCGGCGATTGGCCAGACCCTTGTTTCGCTCCGTGCGGAAGAAGTTCGGCGGGCGGCTGGGCATGTTCGTATGCGGAGGCTCGCGCCTTGACCCCGATCTGTTCCACACATTCGAGCGGATGGGCTTTCGCGTGTTTGAGGGATATGGCCTGACTGAGACAGCGCCCGTCCTTACCGTCAATCCGCCGACCGACAACCGGGCGGGGTCCGTCGGTCCGGTGCTGCCGAATGTGGAACTGGAAATAAGAAACGAAAACCTCGAGCACATCGGTGAGGTATGGGTTCGCGGTCCGAACGTCATGGCCGGTTACCTCAACAACCCCGACGCCACCGATGACGTACTCCAGGATGGCTGGTTCCGTACCGGTGACCTGGGACGTCTAGATGAGAACGGTTATCTCTACATCACCGGGCGATCGAAAGATCTGATCGTGACCGGGGCGGGGAAAAACGTCTACCCCGATGAGGTTGAGGCGCTCTACAAAGACCTCCCCTATGTCAAAGAGACGTGCGTGTTCGGTATGCCCGCGCCGGACGGGCTGGGTGACGCGGTGCACGCCGTGATCGTAATCGATCGGGACGGAGCCGGGGCGCTGGACCGCTCGTCGATCGAACGCGAGATTCGCCTGGCCGCTGAAACGATCGGCGAGAGCCTCCCGCCCTTCCAGCGCATCTCAAGCCTTCATTTTTGGGATCGCGATCTTCCCAAGACCTCGACGCTCAAGGCCAAGCGCGGTCTGATCCGCGAGATCATCAGTTCTGAAAGCGCGGCAGGATCCGCACGAAGTGACGAAGGGTCCGACGCGGATGGGGTGAATCATGGTCCCGATGTCGATGCGGTTACGAACCAGGCCGCGCTGGTAGCCGTGCAGCACATTCTGGCGCGCCAGTCCAAAACGCCGCCCTCGTCGATTCTGCCGAACATGCACCTGCAACTGGATCTGGGAATCGACAGCATTGGCCGCCTGGACGTGATCGGGGCGGTGGAATCGCAATTCGGAACGCGTATCGACAACGAAGACGGAGCCAAAATGGCGCGCGTGAGCGATATCCTTCGGTTGGTCGGCCCGAGACAACCAGCGCGTGACAGTGCCCCCACCTCAGCCTCCTGGCAGCGCCGCTTCGAGCGCGAGGGTAACGGTGTTGCGTTCGATGGTCGCGTGCCGGGCGCGCTGATGCCGATGCGTTGGATGGTGCGCGGTACGGTGAGCGCGCTGATGCACAGTTACGTGCGCGTGCAGGCGTGCGGTCTCGAGCACCTGCCGGCGTCGGGTCCGTTTATCCTGGCGGCCAATCACAGCTCCCACCTGGATACGCCGTCGGTTATCACCGCGGTCGGCGGGCGTCGGCGCATTTGGACCGCCGGGGCGGAAGATTACTTTTTCGGGACGCGTATCAAGCGGCTCCTGTTCGGACGATTGCTGGATACAATCCCGTTCGATCGCCACGCCGACGGTGTCGCGGGACTGCGGCGCTGCGGACAGGCGCTAAAACTTGGCGACGGGCTGTTGCTCTTTCCGGAAGGCACCCGTTCCATAACGGGTGAGATTCAGCCGTTCAAGATCGGTGTGGCGGTCCTGGCCATCGAGCGCGGTGTGCCGATCGTTCCGGTCTACATCCACCGCGCCTACGACCTGCTGCCCAAAGGGGCCCGCCTCGCCAGACCCGGTGTCGTAATCGTGTCGTTCGCTGCGCCGATCATGCCGCCGCCACGGAGCGACATCGACGACTACTACACGGCGTTTCAGGATCTCGCGCAACAGGTCGAGGCGTCCGTTCGATCGCTTGCGTCGGGGGCAGCGGTTTGATGGTTGAAACGCCGACGGACCCGACCCGGGCAGCGGCGTTCTTTGACGTCGATGGGACCCTTGTCGACTCAACCATCGTTCATTACTACATGTATTTTCGGCGGCGTCTCATGGGGCGCCGAACGGGGTCCATTTGGCAGGCGGCGTATTACCTTCGTTGTGTGCACTACCTGTTGCTCGATCGCATCAACAGAAGCCGGATGAACGTCGTGTTCTACCGGAGCTACGCCGGGTTGGATGGCGACGTGCTTCGCGCACTGGCAGAAGACTGTTTCCGCGACATGATCGCGCCGAAGCTCTTCCCCGACGGCCAATCGTGTGTAGACCGCCACCGGCAGGCGGGTCGACGCGTCGTGTTGGTCACCGGTTCGCTCGATTTCATCATGGCCCCTCTGGCGCGCGCGCTCGGGGTGGAGGACGTAATTGCCGCCAAGATGATTGAACGCGACGGCGTATTGACCGGTACCCTGTCCGGTCCGCCCATCGGCGAAACCGTTAAGGCCGACCGTATACGCGCCTTCGCCGCCGAGCACGGGATTGATCTGGCTGCTTCCTTCGCCTACGGCGACAGCATGGCCGATGTCCCCATGCTGGAATGTGTGGGCAATGCACAAGTCGTAAACCCAAACCGGCAACTGGCGATCTTGGCGCAGGACCGTGGGTGGTCGACGCACCATTGGTCGACAGCTCGTACGAGGGCCAAGGTGGTGAGCGCGCGATGAAGGCGCTGGTCTACGAAAAAAACATCTTTCGCTATCTCGCGCTTCGACTGTTCGGGCCTCGTTGGCGTGGATTGT
The DNA here is from genome assembly GCA_964637715.1 of uncultured Phycisphaeraceae bacterium. Classification (GTDB taxonomy): domain Bacteria; phylum Planctomycetota; class Phycisphaerae; order UBA1845; family UBA1845; genus CAZWWW01. The sequence goes on from CAZWWW010000004.1 coordinate 4,069, forward strand.
ACAGCAGTCGCCTTTGCGCGCTGACCCTCCGCGATATACCCCCCCCGAAGCTGCCAACCCCAAGTTGGGTACGCATCGCGCCCCGGCTTGTCGGCATTTGCGGTTCAGACTTGGCCACGGTGTGTGCGACAGGGAGTCCCTACCTCGCGCCGGTTACCTCGATGCCGTTCGTTATGGGCCATGAGGTGGTCGGTTTAATTACCGAGGTGGGCGACGCGGTGGAGGGGGTTAACGTTGGCGATCGTGTGGTCTTGCGTCCGGCGCTGGGTTGTCGGGCCCGCGGAATCGAACCGCCCTGTGATCTGTGCGCGGGAGGTCAAGACGCCCTGTGCTGCAATGTGACGCGCGGGGACGTCTCCGCCGGGCTTCAAACGGGGTTCTGCCGCGATACCGGCGGCGGGTTCGGCGAGGAGCTTGTGGCCCACCGCTCACAGGTGTACCGGATTCCCGACGAGCTGGACGACACCGCGGCTGTATTGATCGAGCCGTTTGCGTGCGCGCTGCACGGGGCGCTGAGGGTTCAGACAAGTCCGGACGATACGGTTCTCGTCATAGGCTGCGGTGCGATCGGTCTGCTGACGATTGCGGCCTTGCGTGCGATCGGTTGCCGTTCGCGTATCGTAGCCGTCGCCAAGCACGACCACCAACGCCGATACGCCCTCGCGTTGGGGGCTGACGACCTGTTGCCGCCCGGCGGTTCGGTGGTCGACCGTTTCGCGAAGTGGGCCGCGCTGCTCGGTGCGGACGTCCTTAAACCGGAGATCGGCAAACCGGCGGTTGTCGGAGGGGCGGATGTGACGTTCGATTGCGTCGCCTCTTCGCAAACTATCGACGACGCGATACGCTTTACGCGGAGCGGCGGTGCGCTGGTGTTGATCGGAATGCCGGGCGTACCGCGCGGGGTCGATTGGACGCCGCTGTGGTTCAAAGAGCTGACGGTCCACGCGGCCTATGCGTACGGCGCCGAGGCGCGACCGGACGGCGTGCGCGATACGTTTGACCTGGCCATTGACCTGATGAAATCACACGGGCAACAGCTCAAGAAACTTGTCGGCAAACCGTTCCCGCTTGCAGGGTATCGAGCGGCGCTGGCGGCTGCGATCAACGCCGGTTCCAACCAGAGCGTCAAGACGTTGTTCTCTATCAACACGGACACGACGGAATGAGTGACCAGAGCAGGCCGGGCGACGGCGCCTCGAACATCCACACGGTTACAGCGAGCGATCCGCCGTTTCTGTTCCACCGCGGAGAGGGGTTCGAGCGCCACCGGTTGCCGCCGGGTACGGACGTGATCTATGGGAACCCGCCGCTGCGCCCTATTCCGGATCGTCGCGCCGCGATCGAGCACGCTATCGATCATCCGCTGGGCACCGATCCGCTCGACGCCCAATTGCGTCCGGGCATGAAGGTGACCATCGCCTTCGACGACATCTCACTACCCCTACCGCGCATGCCGCGCCCGGATATCCGCCAGACGATCATCGAGGTCGTGCTCGAGCGGCTTGATCGAGCGGGCATTAGTGACATTGAGTTGATTTGTGCCATCTGTTTGCATCGTCGTTGCACGCCCGCGGAACTGAAGCACTTTGTCGGTGCGGCGGTGTTCAAGCGGTTTTGGCCCGATCGACTCTACAACCACGACGCCGAGGATCCGCAAGGCAACGTACATCTGGGAACAACCGAAACGGGTGAAGACGTCGAGCTGAACCGCCGGGCGGTCGAGTCCGATCTACTCATTTATGTGAACATCAACCTGGCGTCGATGGACGGCGGGCACAAGTCGGTGCCGGTGGGGTTGGCCACCTACAAGTCGGTACGCCATCACCACAACGCCGATACGATGCGCCACGAATCAAGCTACATGGACCCGCCGCGCAGCATCTTTCATCGCTCGTGCGAGCGGATGGGGGCTGTCGTGCGCCGCAACATGAAGATTTTCACGATCGAAACGACGCTGAACGGCGATACGTTTCATCCGTTGCTGGGCTACCTGCAGAAGCGCGAACACGACTGGGGCGCCATGGATCACGTCGGTTTCCACGCCGGGCGGATCGGGTTGAAGCTGCTGCCCGGGGCGCTCAAGCGGAAAGCCTACAACGCACTGCCGGCGGCCTACGGTTTGACGGGCGTACACGCCGGAGACACCGAATCCGTTCACAAGGAAACGCTTGTCAAAGTATACGAGCAGCAGCTTGTTTCGGTGCCGAGGCAGTATGACGTCGTGATCGTCGGACTACCTTCGATCGGACCGTATAACGTCGATTCGATTCTGAATCCCATTCTGGTTCAATGCCTGGCGCTCGGTTATTTTTTCAATTTTTATCGACACAGACCGTTGATTCGCAAGGGCGGGGCGCTGATCGTGTTGCACCCGATGGAGGACAAGTTCCACATGGTGCACCATCCTTCGTACTATGATTTCTGGAACGACCTCATCCCTCAAACGCGTGACCCCGCTGAGCTGGAGCGGCGGTTCGAACAGTCGTATGCCGAGAACGAACGCTACGTTCACCTGTACCGAACCTCTTACGCTTATCACGGCGTGCACCCGTTCTACATGTGGTACTGGGGTGCCCACGGTGCGGACCACGTGGGGAAGGTGTTCGCCGTGAAGCCGAACTGTGAAGCGACCGCGCGAAAACTGGGGTACGAGGTGGCCCCATCACTCCGGGAGGCGATCGGACAGGCCAAAGACTTCTGCGGGCGCGACGCTGCGACCTGTTACTTCCACTGCCCGCCCATTCTCATGTGCGATATTCCGTAGCGACCGATTGGTTTATGGCTGACGCACGCACTTATCAGATCGTCGCCAATCCTACCTCCGGGCGTGGCCGCGCGCGTCGCACCGCGCTGGCGATATCAGACGATCTCCGACGGCGCGGGCACTCCGTCACCGTGCGCCATACCGAGCGGACCGGTGACGCCGGCGCGTTCGCGCGTAAGGCGTGCGAATCGGCTCAGGGCGCACCGGCGTGCATTGTAGCCTGTGGCGGTGACGGCACGATTCAGGAGATCGCGCACGTTCTCGCTGTGTTGAGGAAACAGGGGCGCCCTGATCTACCCGCGCTGGGGCTCGCCCCGGCCGGTCGCTGCAACGACTTCGCCCGGGCGCTGGGCATCTCCCGTGATCCGGCGGGCATCGCAGAAATCCTCGCCGTGGGAACCAGCATCCCGGTCGATCTCGGCTGTGTCAACGGGCGGCACTTTTGCACGGTCGCAACGGTCGGCATCGACGCGGAGATATCCCGCTTTGTGGACGAGATGCACATGCCGCTGACCGGTACCCCGGCCTATCTTTACGGCGCGCTGCGCGTGCTGCTGCGCTACAAGCCCCGAGGTCTGCGCATAGAAGGTGAGTTCGGTGTTATCGACGAACCGGTCTTTCTCGCGTCGACCGCGAATACCTCCTCCTATGGCGGTGCGGTCCCGATAGCCCCCGGGGCATCGCCGTGCGACGGTGTGCTGGACCTGTGCGTAATAGCGTTCACCTCGAAACGGCGCGCCCTGCGCCTCATACCGAGCGTGCTGCGCGGCACGCATCCCGCTCGTCCCGAAGTCCGCATCGAGCGCACGCGCCGATTACGCATTGACGCCCCGAGACCGTTGGAATTGTGGGCGGACGGTGAGCACATCGCGGATACCCCGGCACACATCGAGGTCGTACCCCAGGCCGTTCGGGTGGTGGTGCGGGCTACTGACAATTCACGTTCAAAAGGTTCTCATCCCGGTAGAGGCGACCGATCCTGAATTCGCAAGATAAGGAAAGACTTTGCCTGTTCAGAGACACAGACCGTCGCGGCTGTTTCAACCAGCCGCATGCGGCGGATCAGTGAACCACAAACGGTCAAACGAATCCGATCCGATGCGGCGGTGTTGAACCTTCCTCGGTTTTATGGCCGAGGCAATACGGGCCACACCACCGTTGTCAAACGAACCCGGTGCCTTGTGCGAACCGATCAGAATCGGCGCGGTGAATACCCAGGCTTCGTCAACGAGCCCGGCGGTCAAAAAGCCCGACAACACGGTCGGTCCGCCCTCTACCATAAGATTCGTGACGCCATCACATGCGAGGTGCTTGAGCACGGCACGCAACGATACGCGTCCTTTAGCTGTTCGGCATCCAACGATGGCAACGCCCGCTCGTTCGAGACGGCGCGCCTGCGCTGAGGGGCGCCGTTCGATCGTCGTGTAGACAACGGTGGGTAGATCGCGCGCGGTGCCAACCAGCCGACATTCCGTGGGAATGCGCAGACGCGAATCAAGAACCACGCGCGTCGCAGCGCGGCGCACCGGTACACCGCGCGCCGAGAGCAAGGGGTCGTCGCGCAACACGGTGTTCACGCCGACGAGTATCGCGTCGACGCGCGCACGAAGTCGATGCGCGATCCCTCGTGATGATTCGTTGCTGATCCACCGTGCGTCTCCGGTTCGTGTCGCCAGTTTGCCGTCCAGACTTTGAGCCCATTTGGCGATAACGTAGGGTCGCCCCAGCAGCGTGCGCGTCAGGAACGGGGCGAGCAGCTCCAACGCTTCAGCCTCGAACACACCGACGTCCACACGAATCCCGGCACGTCGAAGCCGGTCGATTCCGCCGCCGCTAACTTGCGGATTCGGATCGCGGCAGGCAGCCACCACGCGCGAGACGCCGGCTTCGATCAGCGCATCAACGCACGGCGGTGTCTTCCCATGGTGGCAGCAGGGTTCAAGCGATACATAGACGATCGATCCGCGCGGGGATGACGAACTTCTCCGGAGCGCGACAATCTCGGCGTGCGGACCACCGAAACGCCTGTGATAACCCTCGCCGATGATCCTCTCTCCCCGCACGATCACGCAGCCCACCATCGGATTCGGCTCGACCCACCCTTCACCGCGGCGCGCCAGCGACAGGGCGCGGCGCATCATGTGTATGTCGCGTTCGGGGTTTATAGCCTCTTGGGACACGGGTTGGTGACGACGCGGGGACACTGGATTCACTGGGTCGAAGTTTCCTCGCCGGTTTGGCGTGGGGGACGCTCCAGCAGACCGTGAAACAGTAGCACGATCACGCCGACGACTAACGACGCGTCGGCCGTGTTAAACACCCAAGGCCACATGTCCATACCGCCGAGGCGGGGAAACCAGTTGGGAAAACGCGGTACGAACTTGATGAAGTCGCGCACCACCCCCTGCCGCCGGAGCTGAACCTGCTTGCGATCGAATGTGCGGGGTTCGTCACCGCCGGGCCAGGCGCCAAGCCGCACGACATCCGCATCCGGTTCGGAAAGCAGCACGCCGATAATCGAGTGCTCATGGTGATCGTCGGTCGTAACAACGACCACATCCGCCTTGACGAACACGCGGTCGTACAGGTTTCCGATAGCGCCCGCGAGAATCAGACCAAGCGCGATCTGCATGAGCCATTGAAACCGGTAGCTGCGCTTGAACAAATACACGACGAATCCCAGTGCGAGCAAGGAAGCCACGACGAATACCGTGGTCATACCGGTAAACGAACCGAACACCGCGCCGTCGTTCAGCGAGCGGCGGAACTCGAGCGTTCCGTCGATGATGCTCCGGGTTTCGTCGGGTTTGAGTGCGGCGAAGACGGCGCTCTTGGACCACAGGTCGAGCACGAGGATCGCCACCGCCGGAATCCAAAAGCGTAGTTGAGCCGACAGGTAGGTCCACGCATAGTCCGCTCGCGTCGTTGTGGTCCCGTCGCTCAAACTGCGCGCCCCTCCTCCAGGGCACGGGCGTATTCGATGCAATACTTGGCCCACGGTTTGGCGCGAAGCCGGGCCAGCGTAATGGGCTTGTGGGTGGCCATGCACACGCCGTAGGTGCGGTCCTTGATGCGCCGCAACGCATCGTCGATCTCGCGCACCACGAGCTGTTCACTGGCGACAAGACCCAGCGTGAAATCCTGCTCCCAGTTGTCGCTGCCGATATCGGCCATGTGAATCGGCATGGATGATCGATCCGCCTCACCCCTCGATCCTCGATTCAGGGCGCCGTCGGTCAGCCGCTGGACGTCGCCGACAAGATCAGCGCGCTTACGCAGCAAGAGCTCCTTGAACTCACGCAATTGCCGTGCGTTGAGTCTTGTCTTGGGCAATTTGACGGGCTTGTCCGGGCGCTGAACGGAATCACGCGTTTCGCGCGAAGAGACGGATCGCAGGCGTCCTCCGGTTCCCAGCCTTTCAGACCCGCGACCTCGCCCGTTGTTTTCCGCAATCGCCGTACGCACTGATCTTTTCCCGCTCCGGGTGCTCCGTTTCGCGGACACCGTCCGTGTACGCTCGGACGTCTGCGCAGACGACGACAGGCTTTCCTTTGTGGTGCGGGCCGTCGATCGCTTTACTGACACTGATTTCTTGGCAGTCGAGGTTTTTCGGCGTTTTGCAACCGAACCCCGCGCGGACTTCGAGCTCGCGCCTTGACGGACGGATTTTCTAGCTGAGCCGCCCGTCTTACGCTTTGCCTTCGCCGAACGCACGTTCGCCTTTGTGGTTTTCTTTTTGGCCGCCTTTTTCTTCACGTCACCACTCGCCGGACAACGACAAAAAAGAACGTAACTCGTTGTCAAATAGAGAGAAACAGCCTTCCCCGAACCCCGCAGTATAGGCGGCAACTTGCGAAGTGTCAACCCACCGCACGGCGCGATCAGAGCCTTGCGCGGGTCCCGTCGGGTATCTCCCCCGGGGTATTTCACAGGCCGGAGGGATGGGGCACAAGAGTACCACGCATGGCCCCAATCGTGGCCAATGCCTGCACCACCGTCCTTGCGATTCGCCGAGCCGAGCCGAGCCAGCGGATAAGACAGTGTGTCAATGGCTACCCAGGACCGGTGACTATTCTGGCCGGGCGATGAGCACTTCGATGTTGGCGTGGGGTCTGAGGTGCGGCGTTTGGAACAGAAGGTACCCGTCGGCGTTTCGGACAACGGGCTCATGCAGGCGGTGCTCCACATAAACCCAGGCTGTTTGAGTCGACCGGTCGAGAATCTCAAAAGCCGGCGCGAAATCGGGATCGGGAAGCGCCGGTACCGTCAGGCGAACCACGTTCCGGTCGGGCGTCAGCGCGTACGCCCCGCTACCGCGAACCAACTCGCCGCTTGAAAAAGCACAACGATCGCCGACCGCGCTCAGCCCACCCACCGTGAGCGCGAGCGGGATCGGCTCATGAAACCAGGACGCCTCCCGCACAGCGGCGGCGTCCGTCAAGGTGGCCGAGTCGGTCAGACGCAGATAGGCAACCGCACACCGGCGACCATCGGCGTGCGCCGGCGCGGTCAACGGTGTGGCCTCAATCGTGAGCAGCCCGGGCGACGTACGGCGTTCGTCAATGTTGATCGGCGTGTCACCAAAGTAGGGAACGAACAACAGCGCCGCCCCGGCATCGCCAAAGCGTGCGACCGCCCCAAGATAAGACGGATCATTATTCGACGAACTCGCCGCATCGCCCGTCAGCAGGTGCGTCGTTATCGTCTCATTCCCGGGTTTCGCGACGGACACCGCCAACGTCATCGGCCCGGGCGTCACCTCGCCACTTGAAGCGGTGTCAATTTCGACAAAGAGTTGCCCGGTCGGATAGATCGTGTAGCGCCAGTGCCACGGCGTGAACGACGGGCGCGACGTACGTTTTCGGATGGTTCGTCGGCGCTCCACATCGATAACCACGCGCACCTCATTCACCTCAATCAAGTCGGTGCGCACCGACACGGAGGCCTCTTGAACGACCCGTTCACCCGTCGAGGCGTTCGTGTGCAAGACCGGTTCAGGACCGAGCGCCGTACCCCGCAACAAGTTGGTGATCCGCTGTGGATCGTGCGCCAGATCATACCAGGACACGACCTGACCATGGGCGAACGTCAACTCAAAGCGCCCCCCTGAGCCGACCCGCCAGCGGCGACCATACCGTTCGACAAACAGCGTACCGTCGGTTGCAGACGCGTCGCCTAATAGGTTGGCTCGATCCTGCGTCAGAATCAAATCGTCCACGACGATGGATTGGTTCGATCCGCCGTCCAGCGCCAGGTGCAGCGCGCGAATGTCATCCAGTGGCACTGACTCGCCAAGCTCGGCCAGGTCAAGCCGAACCACATTACGCCCTTGCCTTAGTGGCCAGTCTGTGCGCGTCTGCAGTGTGTGCTTCGTTGGACCTGCCCGCACCGTGATGCGCAGTGTGGCGTTCGCCGAGGGTGAATCGATCGCCAGTAGGAGTACGTCGTAGTTACGCCAATCGCGTTTGAGGTACCAGTTGACCGCGTTGGTGTTGTCGATAACCAGCGCGGTCTCACCGGATCCGACCTGAAACCGCAGCGCGTGCCCGTTTGTGGTCGCGATCGGTTCGATGCGGGCGCCGCCGGATGGGCTGGTCAGGTGAAACAACTCGTAATGATGCGGGTCCTCGAAATCAGCCATCACCGCGAAACGACCGGCGCGGAGCTCCGGGTAGGTGCCGATCAATCGATCAAGCCTCGAACCGGTGGTCACCGGCGTCCTTCGTGGGGCGTGACAACCGGCACAACACAGACACATGGCTACCACGGTGGTGGGATTGGCGGTGTGTTTTACAGCGAAGAACAAACGCCTGTTTGGTGGTAAAGGATTCATCCTATTGCCTGATGCTCCGTTACATGGTCCACGACACTCTCGGCAGGTGGTCGGTCGCTGCCTCGGTACCCGTTTGGGCTCGCGCTCTACGCATGATCCGAGCCTCGAACCCCGGCGCCGCGGACGGCTCATTCATCAGTTAAATCGCTTTCTGATTCCTTCACCAGTTGGAACGCGTTCTGATATTGCAGTTGGAGCACCTTCTGATAGCGCCTATCGCCGAATCGCGTCGTTTGACCGGATGAAACCGTGATTCAAACGCTACACAAGAAAAGAGCTCGCTCAAGGGCATGGCGGTTAATCGTTCGTCAATCCGCCTTCGACCCGAATGACAACGAGTCCGCCGTCCGCCTGCCCCGTCTGCGTCAACTTCCAATCGCCCGCCCCGCCCGCGCAGCTCAAACGGGACCAATGCGGGTCAGGTGCATCGCCAACCTCCGGGTGCGCCTGCGTGATGATCCAGACCGACGCGCGCTCAGCCAGTCGCCCCTTAAATTTTTTCAAAAAATACCGGGCTTCTTCCACGTCCCTGGCGGTGATAATAGCCACGTCGACCGGATCCGCCGCGCAGCGGTTCACCGACCGCTCAGCGATCGCCTGTTCGACGAGCCGCCGCGCGGCGCGATCGTTGCCGCCCACCCACACACATGAATGCGGTCCAAGACCCAGCGTATCCGCGAGCTCGTCCGGCGTCATCGGATTCACCTCAACAGGGCGGTTGCGCGTCCACGCGAGCGAGCCGCGCCCGCGTGATCTCGACCGCCTGCGGGTTGCTGTCGCACCCGATCCAGCGACGCGACAGGCGCTTGGCGACCGCCAGGGTCGTTCCGCTTCCGCAGAAGAAATCGCCCACCACGTCACCTTCGTTCGATGAAGCCCGGATGATTCGGTCCAGCAGCGCTTCCGGTTTTTGAGACGGATACCCGGTGCGTTCGCACGACACGGTTGAAAGAATCGGAAGGTCCCACACATCGCCGATGAGCGGCCCTTCCCGATGAAAAAAGATCGGACCGTTTCTTGTCGATTTGTAGAGTCGACCGTCCGGTGTTCGTTTGAGATCACGGGTACGGTACGTGCCGCCGCGCGGCGCGTTGAACGTGTGGCCACCCCTGCGCTTGGCGTAGACGAGGAGCGTATCGTGCTTTTTGGGGAACCACCGACCGGATCTGGATCCACTCCGATAGCTCCAGATGATCTCGTTTAGAAAATGCGCGGCACCAAACACTTCGTCAAGCAACACCTTTACATAGTGAACGGTGCGCCCGTCAAGGTGAACGTAAAGCGTTCCCCGCGCCGACAGCAGGCGGCGCATTTCAATGAACCTTGGTTTGAGAAAGGAAAGGTAACCGTCCAACCCGCCGACGTGGACATCCTGAAACGCAAGCCCCGATGTGTGGCCTGCCCCAACAATGCGGTTTGTGTTGAACGGCGGGTCCGCGTACAGCAGGTCACACGTACGCCCGGGCATCGTTCGCATGATCGGCAGATTGTCCCCGGTATGAACACGCTCGAGTCCTCCCCAATGCGCCGGCTTCGCGCACCCTGTTGATACGTTGGAGTCGGTTTTGTTGGTGGCAAGTGGGCGGATCACGGTTCCATCCGGTGGATCGGCTCGAAGCATCGACACACAATATCAGAGAATGCTGTAACGTGCAGGGCGTTCGGCAATGCGGAACATCCGGCGCGGAAGAGAGTGCGGCGTCAGGCTCGTTCCCCGGCCCAGGCGTTGGCCAGGTGTAAAGCGCTGAGCATGCTCTGGGCTTTGTTCAGCGTTTCTTCGTATTCACGATAGGGTTCGGAGTCGGCCACGATTCCCGCACCGACCTGCGCGTCCACGCGCCATTGGCCGTCCTCTCTCGGTGTGATAACCAGCGTACGCAGCGCGATGCAGGTGTCCATATTACCGGCGAAGTCGATATAACCGACCGCCCCGGCATAAGGTCCGCGGCGCACCGTTTCCATTTCATCAATGATCTGCATAGCGCGTACCTTCGGGGCACCACTCACGGTGCCCACCGGGAGCACGCTGCGCAGCGCGTCGAAGGGCGTTTTGTCGTCCGCCAGCGTGCCGACCACGTTGCTGCAGATGTGCATGACGTGGCTGTAGCGTTCGATGGACATCAGGTCGTCGATCTTCACCGTGCCCGGCGTGCACACACGCCCGAGATCATTCCGCCCCAGATCCACAAGCATGATGTGTTCGGCGCGCTCTTTCGGGTCCGCCAGCAGCTCGGCTTCGAGCCCGCGATCTTCCGTCTCCGTTTTTCCCCGCGGTCGTGTTCCCGCCAGCGGTCGGGTAATAACGGATCGACCCTCGATGCGGCAGAGGATCTCCGGGGAGGCACCGACGAGCGTAACCGCCGGGCTTTGCACGTAGAACATGAACGGCGAAGGATTGATAACCCGCAGAGCGCGGTACACGTCGAAGGGTGACGCCGGCGTCGTGGCGCTTAGTCGCTGAGAGATCACCGTCTGAAAGATGTCGCCCGCGCGGATGTACTCCTTGCAGCGCGACACAGACTGTTCGAACTGCTTACGCGTTACACTGTGGGCGAATTCGATCTCGTCGGAAGGCGGCGGAACCAGCGCTTTGAGCGGCTCATCCATAGGCTCACGCAACGCGTCGACCATGAGCTCGATCCGGGCGCAGGCGTCGTCGTAAGCTTCGTTCACGTTCCCGTTCGAGTCCACGTGTCCGTGCGCGACAACGTTTACCAGCTTGCGCACGTGGTCGAAAATGACCATTTGATCGTAGATTCCGAATTGTAGATCGGGCAGGCAGCGATCGTCCGGCGGCGGTTCGTTGAGGCGTTCGTAGTGACGGATAATGTCATACCCGGCATACCCGACAGCCCCGCCCAAAAAACGCGGCAGCCCCGCGGGATGAGCTGCGTGGTACCGGGCGAGCGTCGCCTCCAGCACGGCCAGCGGATCGACGCCGTTAAGCTTGTCAACGTGTCCGCTGCGGTCGGAGACTGTCGTGCGCTGCCCGATCGACTCAACGACAGCCAAAGGCGAGGTTCCCAGAAACGAATACCGGGCTATTTTCTCACCGCCGACCACGCTTTCGAGCAGGAACGCGTGTTCTGAATCCGCCGCGAGCCGTTCAAACGCCGATACCGGCGTCAGGCGATCGCTTAACAGGCTGCAATAAACGGGGATCGTGTTGGCGGTCGTGGCCAGTTCAGCAAAGACCTCACGGGTTGGTTCAAACCTGAGCATAGTGCGATGCTAGAACGCGGGGCCGGTGAGGTCAATGGCAGTCGGATTCGTCGTGCCACTACCCTGCAGGACGAAAACGTGAAACCGAACGTCTCGTATGGCCCCACTCTTACTCGGCGATCAACGACGCCCTGAAACGGCGGTATCGTTTGGCTGACGGACTGTACGATGGCGGTGTCGCTGGCGTCGTAGCGCGCCCGGAGTTTGGTCTTTGTCGTTCTTAATCAAATCGCGGTGAAGGAAGGACGCTGTTACGAAAGGTCGATGACTAACGTGTTCCGTCGCCTTTCTTTTTCGCAGCAGGTTCACGCGGTTCTATGGACCAATTCGTCTGGCGCCGCGAAGGACGTCATATCGGTTTCCCGTCAGTTCCCGCATGTGGCCAGCCTGATCGGATCGTTCAGGAAAAGCGGCACATCCCGGAGGTCCATAACGCCGTCGCCGTTGAGTTGGTCATCAGATGCGATGCACGGGCCGAATACCAGCGCGTTCGCCGGTCCGTCAAGGCCGCCCACTATCTCTCCGAACGTGGCGAGTGTTCGGTTCCGAACAAAGGATGGCGGCGCAACAGCCAGCGCATCAATGTTTCGTTCCGGTTGGATTTCTCCAACGAACGTTGCGGCACTGGTGGCCAGATCTACGGTGTACAGCGACCAGAATTGCCCCGGAACAATCCCGGCCCGATAGACCAGGTACATCGTTTCGGTGGCGGGGTCCCAGTCAAGGACTCCTGTTCAGTTCCCACCGCCGCTGCCCCAACACCGACGATCGTTCTTCCAATCGCGACGAACGCCCCGGTCGTCAGGTCCATGGTACCGAAGAGATGAGGTGGGTCGCCGAACGCCCCGCGGACGGCATACAATGTATCATTGACGAACGCCACACCGTTAAACCCTAGTTCGGATTCGATCCCAACAGTAAAGAGCGACGCGCCGGTGTCCGGGTCCATCTTTCGTATAACCTCGTTGATGAAATCAACAACCCAATAGAAGCCGGCATCATCGAATCCGCCAAGCAGAATACGGGTTTCGACCGCTACGAGGTTCGTAGTCGGCACGGATGGTATCGCCATGTGACGCTGTCGATGGCGGCGCTTGCGCTGTTGACGGCAATCCGCGTCGCGGCCGGCGAAACGATGTCAAAAAAGAGACGGACCAACCCGCCCAAGAAAGCCAACGTGATCTGGTCACGCCGCATGAACGGCACGACTTGATTCAACTCACCGAACCGGAAGTGCGACGCCTCTTGTTGTCGATCGTCTGGCCGCGACTGACCAACGTCGAGCAATCACCGGCGTGGTCCGCTGGACGGCGACACCACCAAGCCGTCGCCAACCCATACCATCACCGAACCAAACCCCCAAACCACAATGCGCGACTGTAGTACGAAACAGGTGAAGTCGTGTCGTAAGGGCCTCGCCCTGGTCGTTTCGCGACGGCGAACGGCACGTCGGACAGGCCCGCGCATTGTGGAGCTGTTCCGCGCTATCGACCTATGTGGCGTGTCGATCCTTGACGCAGGTGTCCCAGCAGTTCGCGCACGTCGCTCAGGTCGAAGGTGCCGTCGCCGTTCGTATCAAGCCGCCGCGGATCACGCACGCCGATGCGCTCCAGCGCGGCCAGCGGAACACGGGTTTGTGGTTGCGGACCGCCACCCGCGACGGTCTGCGGGCAGCAGGAGGCTTTGTCGGCCTTGAGGAAATTGAGCGAGACGAACGACAGGTCGAACGTGTCAACGAACCCGTCGCCGTTGAAATCTCCGTGCGGACCGATCAACCCACACGGCGTATCAACGGGTCGAGGCGTCAGATACTGATCGAGCAGCGCGCCGAAATCGAGGATGTCGATCGTTCGATTGCCGTCCATATTGCCGCCGACCAACCAGTTGCCGTCGAAGAACGGATCGCCCTCAAACCGCGCGACGTAGCGCCCGTCGATCTTCTGAAGCGGCGATGACGAACGCAGCGTATGCTTCGTATCCCGCGCCGTAACACAGGCGTATTGACCGGCTGGTACGTCCACGAGCACCGCCTCGGCGTGCCCCGTTAGATTGAACGGTAGACCGAACTCGATCGTTTGCTCCACAACCGCCGGCGGCTGTACGCAGTTCGAGAACAGCTCGAACGATATACATCGTTCCAGCGGCTGCATCGCCGGATCAGCGGTGATGGCGGGCGACAGCTCCAGGCTCACATCCAACGTATTCAGTCGCCGTACCTCCACGGTCCAGGTGCATGCCCCCGTCGCACCGCAGTCATCACTGGTTGTGCAGTGAAACGTCGACACACCCGAGGGAAACAGCCCGCCCCCTTGAATCAAACCATCGATGTCCGCTCCGAGATCGTGCGCCGCCGTGCAGGTAAACGCCAGATCCGCGTTGCAGTCGCTTTGCACGCTGACAGGGTCCCAGGTAACCGTGGCCCGTGTGCCGCCCGCGTCTGCATTCAGCACGACACTGTCGGGGCAGCTAAACGCGGGCGCCGGTCCGTTCAGCACAAGCACGTCGGTACAACGCCGCTCGAACGGAACTTCCTGACCCGTTTCGTCGCTGAGTTTGGTGGTGAACGGGTTGTCATCGAGCAGGCAAAGCTGATCGGTGGTGCAAGATGTCTTGGCGCGGAACGTGGCGGTCGCCATCGTCGTAGGACCGCGCGTACCCTCGGTTCCCAACTCGATCCCGACCGCAAACGCGATGCGCCCGGCTACGTCGTCGATATTGCGAAATAGTTTGATACTGAACGGGGACGCGGGGTCTGACTCAGCACCGGGAACGACATCCAGGAACTCGAGCGCCGCAGGGTCATAGCCAATCAGAAAATTACCGCCGGTTACGGTTCGCGTGCTGAACCCGAGCCTGACGTCCACCGTGATGATATCGCCGACCGTGTGGCAGGTGGCATCGGGAAGATCGCCCGGTGTCGCCACCAAACTGAGTGTTGGCGTATGCGTGCAAAAACACCGACCGGCATCCGTATCACAGATTGCCCCGAAGCAATCATCGTCGGTCGTGCATTCGAATGTATTGATATCGGTGCCGTTGCAGGTTCCCGCACCGTCGCACAGTTCCATCGTCGTGCACGCATCGCCGTCGTCGCAGGCTGTCCCCTCGGTAACGGGGACCTGTTCCACCCCGCCGGTGAGGGTGTCGCACACACCCATCGTGCAATCGTTTCCGTCGCTGAGCGGCGTAAGCGTCCTGTCATCCGGATTGCAGCATTCGGCGGTCTGGTCAAAATTGGGCTCACCGCGGCAGACACCGTCGGTACACGTGTCGTTGTCGGTGCACACATCGAGATCGTCACACGTCGGGTCGGGCGTACACACGTTGAAAAGAATGCGACGAATGGCGTCCGGAATGGTTGCGGGATCCTTGATGGCTTCGTGTCGACCGCCGGTGTTGTCCGCCAGCGCTTGAGCGAGTCCGCGCACGCAGTCGTCCGAACCGCTGCCGGTAATCGGCGAACTTTGTACGTCGTTGAGAATGGATACCAGCGCCGCGTTGTCAACGGCGTCCCGGTCCTCGCCGAAAAACGAACAGCCGTCGGGACGACTCCCGTTGCACGGTCCCTCATCGCTCATGGGGATCACCACGCGGGCCGCCCCTTCGACCCACGGAAACCGCTCAGCCACAATCGCCGTACCCGGACCCCACGATTCGAACGATGAAATGTCATCCGGAAACGGACAAAAAGCCAGCTCACCGGGCACCTCGTCGCCGAACAACGTAACCACGTCGTCGGTCAAACAGGAGAAACCTTGATCGCCCGTGTCGGTGATACCAAACACATGGGTGGTCAGCGTGATGCCCTGCAGCGCGAAATCGGCGACGACCTCGTCAATACCCGCACAAAGGGCAGCGGCTTCATCGCGCATCGAACCGGAGGTATCCATGACGAACACGGCGTCGATGGTCGGACAGATGAACGTTGGTTGGCAACGAACGCAGCGGGGTATCTCGGTAACAACGCAGGCACCCGCCTCACAGCGACCGGCGGTGCAGACATCGCCGTCGTCGCACTCCGTGTCCACCGAGCATTGACCGCGTAACGCCTGTGTGGTGTTCTTGTCGCCTGACCGCTGCGACAAACCCAACCGATGAGGGACCGGATGCAAACGGTTCCCACCAAACGAGGCCCCACCGAGCACAAGGCACGCCAGCGCAAGCGTCGCCGCAGCAGCGCGACTATGTCTTCTTTCCCCTGAATTCATGGCCTTACGGGCCTCACTGGTTCATGTCGTTTCGTGCCACGCGGATCGTCGCCTCCTTACTCCGTCCGGTACCTGCCTGGAACGCTCGAGGTCGCGAGTCACCATGCCCGCAGCTCAACTCGTAATCATGTACGCATCATGCCGCCATACGCTGCGTGCGCGCGTCGTGACGTTACGGTCCCGTATAGTCATCCCTGAATCTCCGGAAATCATCAACGTCAACGTCGGATTCATTGTCGAAATCGAAGCGCAGCGCGCAGGTAGCAGAAGGAGCCGCCCGCCCTACCGCGGCGAACCCGGTAAAGCACTGCAACAGCGCTGACATATCGTAAAGATCGAGGTCACCGTCTGTATCCCAATCGCCCACGAGGCATCCATCTCGACAAGGAGAGGTTTCGCACGCCGGCGTTCCCCCCTGACCAATGCACGCGTTCCGCGGAAAGTCCGGGATGCAGATCAGCGTGGGCAGGCAGCACAGATCGTTTTCCGGGCACAAACACGACCCAGGCGGCGAGGTGTCCGGACACAAATCGTCGCAGTCGAGAATGCCGTCGTCGTCCGCGTCCAGATCGATTTCGCACGCGTCCGGCGTACCGTCGCCGTCGCAATCCGGATCACATTCATCGGGAACCTGATTCCCGTCGCAATCTTCGCTTGTCAAATCGCGAATATCACAGTCGTCGGCGATCTGGTTGGCGTTGCAATCGGGCTCACACTCGTCCGGCACGTCGTTGCTGTTGCAATCGAGACTGCCGCCGCAAGGTGCTTCACATCCGATCACCGCGCAACTGATGTCGCACGTGTCCAGAACGGTGTTGGCATTACAATCGACGAACCCCGCGGATGGCCCCACCGTTTGCCCCGTCGTCGCGTCCGGCGTTCCAGGACGGAACAACCCGATGGTCACTGACGTCGACTCGGGAGCTACGTCGGCATCGAATCTAAAGTTGTACAACGTACCCCATCGAAGCGCGTTCGCATTCTGGTTTTCCGCATAGGGCGTCGTTGACCAGACGATCGCGTCGGCCTGCACATCCGCGGTCCACGGCGCGTCGTCATAAGGCTCCCCGCTGTGATAGAACGGAGCGTGGAATCCTATGTTCTCGACAGCAACGCCGAGCGGAAGGGGAACGCGAAAAGAACCGGCGGAACGATGCGAGTTCAGATTGAACAACGCGTATTCATAGCGCCAGAACCCCGTCCCGAGGTCCGTCGCCTTGGCCGAAAGGAGAAACATCCCTTCGCCCGGAACAAAGACTTCCGTTTCCTGAACCGCGCCGTCGTTTACCTTCCAGGCACGGATAGCGCATTTTTGTGATTTCGTGGTGCCCGTCAGTATCAGGCAAAGGTCGGTCTCCCGGTCAAGGGAGGGGTTGTTGCAATTGTTGTTGCTCGGGCTCGGGCGGAACACCGACACGGGGCGGTACGACGCGTTGTTGCGGTGGTTACCCGCCGCCGCGTCGTCGGGCGTCACGTATTGACCCTCTACGAAATACTTCGCGGTACTGTTCAGGACAGGATCTATGTCGACTTGGCGCACCTGCAAGCGACGATCGATATTGTCGTTGAGATGTTGGCGGTTGAACGGAAACGGGTAAAACCCGGTAAACGCGTTGACCGGCGAGCGCGGCCCCAGGTTGTTTTGTGTGCCGTTCAAGGTCG
>CAZWWW010000005.1:0-21416 GCA_964637715.1 uncultured Phycisphaeraceae bacterium
GCTCATCGGATAACTTTTCAACGTTAACCCGTTCGGTCCTCCGCGACCTTTTACGGTCACTTCAACCTGGCCATGGGTAGATCACCTGGTTTCGGGTCTACGGCCTGCAACTTAGACGCCCTATTCAGACTCGCTTTCGCTTCGGCTCCTCCGCGGAACGGATTAACCTTGCTACAGACCGTAACTCGCCGGATCATTATGCAAAAGGCACGCGGTCACACGAGCAGAGCAAGCTCCACTATCGTGCTCCCACAGCTTGTAAGTACACGGTTTCAGGTTCTTTTAACTCCCCTTAAAGGGGTTCTTTTCACCATTCAGTCGCCCTACTTGTTCACTATCGGTCGTCGAGTAGTACTTAGCCTTGGAGGGTGGTCCCCCCGGCTTCACGCAGAGTTCCACGAGCTCTACGCTACTCTGGGACACCTCTCAACGGAGGGCAATCGTTTTCGCATACAGGAGTGTCACCTTCTATGCTCAGCCTTTCCAGACTGTTCTGCTAACGACGCCTTTGTAACTCCTCGAGGGCCCGCAACCCCGCGGTGCAAGCACCACGGTTTGGGCTATTTCCGCCTTCGCTCGCCGCTACTAACGGAGTCTCGGTTGATTTCCTTTCCTCCAGGTACTTAGATGTTTCAGTTCCCTGGGTTGGCCTCCATGGACTATGCATTCACCCATGGATGACGCCATCTGGTTGCCCAGTGACGCCCGGTTTCCCGATTCGGAGATCCCCGGATCAAAGCTTGCTTGACAGCTCCCCGAGGCATATCGCAGCCTACCACGTCCTTCATCGCCTCTCGACGCCTAGGCATCCCCCGTGCACTCTTCATAGCTTGACCACATTTATGAGGGGCTGTCATGCACGACCCGCCCGAAGGCGAACCACGCAGGCCAGCATCACAACATGCCAAGCCGCTCTATACCAGCGCTTTGTGAGATATCATGTTCTCGACATCAATCCCAACAATCCCCCGTGCAGAAGAGCACGAGAAACATCGGGTCGATTCAAAAACTCATGACTCGATCCTTTTTTCATACCCTGATCCGCCAAACACACAGGCCCTGAAACCGGCTAACCGGTTCCCCGCCTGTGCTCCGACGGATCGGCGTCCGCATCTTCAATTGTCAAAGAACAGCCTTCCGCCCCCACCTGTTCGACGAACAAGCCGTCGCACCGCTGGGGGCGAACAAGGCAAGGTATCAGAACTGATAGGCCCGTCAAGTCCATCGCCCACGCTTTTTTTGCCGCTCCGTCCAAAATCCCTTGCCGGCGGCGGCGCACGCGGTAACGTATTGTGAATGAGCGACTTACAATCGAAGACGCGAAATCGAACCGGTGGGCGGACTTTCGACCGCCCCGCCCCCCCCTTCGGCGCCCATTTGTCCGTCGCGGGCGGTCTGGAAAACGCTTTTCACGCCGGTATCGCCGCGGGGTGTGATTGCCTTCAGATCTTCGTGAAGAACCAACGACAATGGCACGCCCCACCGTTGACTGAAGATCAGATCACGCGCTATCGCACCGCAGAAAGTGCCACTCGCTTGACACCCGTAGTCGCCCACGCCAGCTATTTGTTGAACCTCGCCGCACCGGACAGAACCATCCGTACGAAGAGCGAACGCGCCATGATCGATGAGCTGGAACGATGCGAAGCCCTCGGCGTATCCGCCCTCGTCTTCCACCCCGGCGCCCACAAGGATGACACGTTGGAGCGCGGTATCAAACGGATCATCACATCGCTCGACAACATCCATCGCGCCTGCGCAGGATTCGCCACGACCATTCTCCTCGAAACCACAGCCGGCCAGGGAAGTGCCATTGGATGGCACTTCGACCACCTGGCATCGATCCTTGACGGCGTGGCGGCGCCCGAACGCATCGGCGTGTGCCTCGACACGTGCCACCTGTTCGCAGCCGGGTACGATTTCCGAACGACTGAGGGTTACGCAGACATGATCGACGCGATGGACAGCGCGTTCGGCGTGTCCCGCGTGCGCTGCATTCACACCAACGACTCGAAGCGGGAATGCGGCAGCCGCGTCGACCGCCATGAACACATCGGCAAGGGCAAGATTGGCAAGTCTGGCTTCGCGCACTTCGTCAACGACTCGCGCTTCGCCGGAATACCGTTCATTCTCGAAACCCCCAAAGGCAAAGATGGCCGGGGTACCGACCTGGATAAGGTAAACCTCAAACGACTGCGTGGTATGCACGCATGTGGACCGAAGCTGAACACCTAGTGCAGCGTCACAGCTTATTCTTAGGGTTCGTTGTGTGTGGCATGGGCAAGCAGCAGCTTGCCCGTGTTGATCCGGGTGCTGTCACGGGCAAACAAGTTTGCCCATGCCACCCCAAAAACAAGGTGTGACAAAGCACTAGTACCTCTATACTGGCACTGCGTGATCCAGCCCACGCCATGTTCCAACGGTGGGACAACTCAAACGGACCTCTTCTCGCCATGGGGGGATTGTCGTGAGCAAAGCTGGATCGACTGAAGGATCACAGCGAGATCAACGAAGCCGCGCTCTCACGAGACGGGGCACGCCTCGCTTCGTTCTCCCGTGGTATCTTGGTTGGCCATTTCGCCTGAGTGTTGCGGTCGGTGGTTGCGCTATTGGCACAAAGGCCATCGTGCATTTCTTCGCGATTCCGCTGCAAGACGCTTCCTCTTGGGCCCTGGTCCTGGGCATAACGCTTGCGTATCTTTCAGAATGGATCATTCGTGGGCGCCACATTCTTCGTTTGAAACGACGTCTCGCCCGCGACGGTTTATTGATTTGCCTCCGATGCGGCTACGACCTTCGCGGGCTTCCAGACAAGCACGAATGTCCGGAATGCGGGACACCTTACGAGTTGAACGAGACGGAAGCGGTCTGGAAAGCATGGTTTCGCAGCGTTTGGAATGCTTGACCGCCACCGCTCACGGCACCTCAGCGCCCGACGCACACAAGGTGCCTGGCGGTTCTGATAAACAGACTGCCTCTTGATATCGCGGGGGTGGCCATGCACACCTCACCCATCGGGTTGATCGATAACGGCTCGAGTTCTTTCGGACCAGCCGGCAGCACGAACACGTCACCCTCCTCGCTCGTGTAGTAGAGCTTGCCGTCCCCCGCGACGGCGGAGGCGGTAAAGCCCGTTCCGCCCGACCCGAGGCGTTTGGTATACACCCGTGTTCCGGTCTTAGCCTGGTAGCAGGACAAAACGCCGTTGTCCTTGCAGGTGTACAGGTAGTCGCCGTAGACGATGGGCGTTTGCATATAGGGTGCCTGGCGGAACCTGGACCATACGATCCAGTCGTTGGATTCCTCTCCGCTTTCAAGTGAAATGTCGCCCGTGGCGCCGGGCTTGATCGCGTAGATCGCGCGCGGACCACGGTGGCTCGACGTAATGTAAATCAGATCGTGAGCGACGATTGGCGTGGGCACAGGGATGTCGGAGCCGCCGCCCATGTGCCAGAGCGGCTTTCCGGTTTGTGGATCATACCCGCCGATATGCCTAAATCCGTTTAGAATCAACTCACTGCGCCGCGACCAACGATGAACGGTCGGCGTCGACCAGGTCGGCACGTCGTCGCGCGACGTGCGCCAGCGTTCTTTGCCGGTTTCAAGATCGAACGCGGCCACGAACCCGTCCTTCTGCACATCGCACTGTACGATCACCATATCGTCATAAAGGATGGGCGAGCTGGCAAACTCCCATTGCGCCTGCGGCACCATCCAATAGCCCGCATCAAGTACACCGAGATCTTTTTTCCAGATGAGCTTGCCGTCGAAGTCGTAACAATAAAGACCTTCAGAACCGAACAGGGCGATGATGTGCTTGCCGTCCGTAGCGGGCGTGCAGTTGGCGTGGGTCGATTTCGTGTGCCGTTTGACGATCGGCACGCCCTGATGAGCATCCCTTTCCCAAATGACCTTACCGGTTTTGCTGTCGAGGCAGACCACGCGCCACGTATGAACACTGTCGTCGTTTACAGGTGCTATGTCCCCGTACAAACCAACGCGCAGCACGGGGTCACTCTTTCCGCTGATGGAGGTTGTCACGAAGACCCGGCCGCCCCAGACAATCGGGCTTGAATGACCCAACCCCGGGATCGCGGTCTTCCAGAGAATGTGTGATCCGGTTATGGCGTTCCAGGAAACCGGAAGCGGCGCAGCGTCCGAGACGCCGCGCGCGTGTGCGCCGCGGAATTGTGGCCAGTTGTCATCCGCACGTATTGCGGGGTTCGCCCCGAAAACGACAAGCAGACACAGGCTCGTCCACGACAACTTGCACATAGGAATATCCCCCCCTCGATCCTGGGCGCGTTTGCGGCATCGTGCATGATACGTGTAACCCGTCAATACCCACCGGCGTCATCAACGAAGTAGTATTCACCGTCGACAACACCGGCTGACTCGCCCGCCCGGGCTGACTCGGGGTCATCGATGAATTTGCGCGCCCGATCAATAGAGGCTACCTCAAACATGAAAAACACGTTGTCGGGGTCGTCAACGGTGCGCCAGATGTTCAAGAAGGTCAAACCGGCGTGGCGATGGGCGTCCGCGTGCGAGGTGAATCGGGCTTTCCATCGCTGATAATCCAGAACACGATTTCGACAGAGCAAGAACGTCAACGGTTTGCCTCCGCTCTTTCGAGCCCCTGGAGCAAGCGCTATACATTATGAAGCAGTCGAATCACGGTTTCATCCGCCGAATCGACTCGATGCGACGAGGCACGATTCCAGGGAACCGCCGTAGGGATACGAATGACACGAGAGACCAAACAGGATCGCCCACAGTAACGCGGCAGTGTCCTTACGCGAAACCGCACCGCTTCATCACCGGCGCTGCTCGGAGGGAAGCCGTGGTGACGCCCTTTTCGACAGTAGGTCCCGGTTGCTCCCTACGCAACGATCGGCATTATCCGCCGAGCAAGGTCAGCACGTTCTGCGACTGCGCGTTGGCGATGGCCAGGATGCTGTTGCCCGCTTGAACCAGAATCTGCGACCGGGTGAGTTCCGAGGTTTCCTGGGCGAAATCCGTATCGCGTATGACCGCTTCGGACGAAGTAAGGTTCTCCGACGTAATCTGCAGTTGGTTGATGTTGGGCTGCAGCGTGTTTCGCTCGAACGCCCCCAACCTTCCTCGGAGCACAGCCACCTGTGTGATGACTTCCTCGACCACCTTCGACGCTTGCTGGAAGTTGTCGGTACGCAGCGCTTTGCTCTGCCCGCTCTTGAGATCCGAGAGGAACCCCACCAGCGCGTTTCCGAGTTTGTTCGCCTGTATGCTCTGGACGCCGATGTTTTCCTGGAGGTTCGTATTGACCTGCGGTCCGAGCTGGAAGAGCGCGCCGCCTTCCGTAATGGCGAAGCTCGACGACCCCGTACCGTTGGTTCCATTTCCAAACGCCTCACTCAACGCGACATCGAGCTTGAGCAGTGATGCGCTGAAGCTGAGTTTCAGCCCGTCGGCGGTCGCCGCAACGCCGTTGACCGTTGCGACCGCGTCGCGACCGGTCGTACGGTTCACAGTTGCGCCCGCTCGGTTGGTCACGCTAAAGGTACTGGCCGCGTTATTCAGCGGAGTGACACTGACGAACGCCTTGCTTCCATAGTCCAGACTCTGGATTCGCAGACCGGAAACGCCGTTCACGCCGACGGCGCTGGCGGTGACACCGGTGGAGTCAACGTTCGTCTTGATCGCGGCGGCCATTTCAACCGTGGTGGCACTTCCCGGGAAGGTCAGGGTGATGATGCCGTCATTGCCACGGATATCGAGCGTCACACCGCTGGCGGTCAGACCCGGTAGGGCATACGAGAGCTCGGCCTTTTGCGCGGACTGGGAAACGTTCACCGTAACGCCCACGAACGGCTGTGCGCCGAAGGATGCGCCCAACACCCGAACGTCGGAAAGTTGCGACGCGACGATACCGCTGGTCACATAATCCAGCTCGCCGTTGATGAGCTTTCGCCCGGCGAACGTGGTCGTGTTGGCGATGCGGGTGATCGAATCAATCGCCGCGTCAATCTGTAGCTGGTTCGCGGCGACCTCCTCATTGGAGAACGCACCCTTGTTCGCCGCTTCGACGAGCAACGCCTGAACGTCGGTCAAGAGCGCCTGCACTTCGTCGAGGGCACCCTCGGTGGTAGCGATGACGTTGATCGCCCGCGAGGAGTTGTTGATCGCTTGGTGCACGACCGATATCTCCGAGCGCAGCCGCTCAGACACAATCAGCCCCGCCGGGTTGTCGGCTCCACGGTTGATTTGCAGACCGCTCGACAAGCGTTCGAGCGACTTCGAGAGCGCACGTTGCGCAACCGACAGATGTCGCTGCGACACAAGCGATGGAACATTGCTGTTAATGCGTGACATGTCGTATCCTCCTTGACCACCCGCGTCGCGCACGTACGCGACGTGTCATGTCAACTTATTCTTCCTGAATGCGAACGTCCTCAGTGGGAATCCGAATCCTCCGCCCCACCCTGGGGTGCGGCATCGTCCGTGGACCCATCCTTGTCCTTGTCCTTGTCCTTGTCCTTCTTCACGATCCCCGCCACGTCATCGGGTCGGAGTTTGGAGGCCTGTTCGTTCTCGCGCCGGATCGCTTCATACACTTCCTTGCGATGCACCTGAATGTGCCGCGGCGCGGTAATGCCCAGGCGAACTTTGTCCCCGCGTATGTCGACGACGGTGATCTCCACTTCGTCGCCGATCATGATTGCTTCATCACGTTGTCGGGATAGCACCAGCATGTTCGGTTCCTTCCTTGCCAGGCCGATACGTCAACGACGTTGAGCCTTATTCACCGGGTCCATCCGGTCGGCTATGTCAAGCGGGCGACACCGGGTTTGGTTCAACCTGTTTACCAAACCGCCCGATCCCCGCGTGCTCTCTTCTCCCACTGTCGGCCAACGTCCCGTCGTTTCGTGCGTTTACTCCGAGGACATTCGCCGGTTTTTAAGGAACTGGCGCTACCCCGTCTTGCTCATCGCCGCTGACTTGGCCACGCGCATCAATGGATGGCGCGTCGAATAGCGTTTATCACTGAGCACCAACTGCCGCGCCTTGCGGTTCACGACGTTGACGACGAGCGGACCCTGCAGGTTGCCCGTCAACAGGTCACTGGTTTTGTTCACGATAACGAACACCTGCGCGTCCTTCGGGTCGCTCAACTCAATACCCTGCAGCTCTTCGAGCTTGACCGGCACCTGGTAATCCGCCACAAACAACCGGGGATCGCACACGACGAACGCCAGATCGGGCGTACGTACCGCCTGCAACCAGTAGAACCCGCTGCCTTCGCCCGTTTGCACCAGCGCGTAGGCGGGTTGATCCGGAAAACCCAGTATGCCCTCCTCGAATACGATGAAGCGCTCCGGGTTCACCTCCAACTGACCGAAACGCGATGTCTGGATAATCACTGTTCGTCTCCCTTGACCAATGACATTCTGTTATCCCGCGCGCCGCGCCGGCGCGTATGCCCCAGCGCAGACCGCGTACCACCCACGGCTCCTACCGCAGGAAATCAAGCAAACTCAGATTCTGAACGGTTGAACTCGTCTGCAGGTTCGCCTGCAACTGTGTCAGCGAACCCTGCAACCGTGTAATCGCTTCGGCGTAATCCAAATCGCGCACCTGCGACAGAAACGTCTGCGTCGTCAGCACGGCGTCTTCCATTTGCTGACGCTTCGACGTGATCGCCTGCGCGCGGGCACCGATGATACCGTGCATGCGCGTCACTTCATTGCGCAAGCCGTCAAGCCGCCCGCCGGCTAACGAAATACCCTGGGTGTCGTCCGCACGCAGCGCCTGTTCCAGTTCCACCAGCGCATCAAGAATCCCCTCCGTACGCACCGGGTTCACGTCGCGCCCGACAAGGTCCGTCGCGTCCGCCGCAGGTACCACGTCGAGACCTAGTTCTTTTACCGCGGTGGAAATGTTGATGCTCGACACGATCGGTGCCGCCCCACCGCCACCCGTAATGCGCAATCCGTTTCCGGTGTCGGTAAACGAAGCCTTGACGTTGACGCCCGCTTCGGTTGCCGCGTCGTTGATCAGGGTAATCACATCGCCAATGGTTGCCGCCCCGTCCAGATTGACGTCGACCGTGTTACCCGAGCCGTCGTCAATGCGCAGGTCGGCCTTGCCCTCCACAAAATGGACGCCGCGACCGAAGTTCAATTCAGACAACGGCGTGGCCACATCGAACGTGCGAATACCCAGATCGGCGGCTGTCGTACCCCCGTTCTCGCCGATGCTCAGGGCTGTACCCGACACGCGATTGAACACGTCTATACCGGTCCCGTCATCGCTGATTCGCGCCAGTACGAATACGCCGGCATTATTAAGGGCGTTGACGATATCTTGAACAGTTTTCGCGTCGGTGAGATCAATCGTCACTTGTTGCGCGCCGTTACGAATAACGAGCCCGCTCTCAAGATCAATACCTTCCCCTTTCGCGAGGTCCGCGATCGGTGTGAGTCGTGTGATTCGTGGCGTAAGGGGTTGCCCTTCAATAGTCGTTGTAACGGGTTGGGCCTGGCGGATGCCCAGACGCTGCGCGATCGAACCCGAACCGGCGGCCCCGACGGATACCGGAGACGAGCCGGGTTTGATGACCAGTCCGGTGTCGGAGAGCTCCGCCGTAAACGCCGCGCCGTCGCGTTGTGCGGCCGCGTTGATCCGCTCAACCACGCCCCCGATCGTATCCGCGCCCGTCAGGTCGACGCGCACCGCACCGGCCCCGCCCACTTCATTGATTACCAGTACACCCGGCTCTATGGGCTCACCCGCGCTGGTCGATATGTCCTCGAGTCGAACATCCGGCGTTAACCGGGGCGTAAGATCGACACCCGTAGCGATCTGGCGTGACAGCGCCGAAAAGAGTTCATTGCCCGGCAGGTTCACAGCCGCCGTAAGCCCGCGTTCGACCCGTGTGAATCGTTGACCCGTATCGCCCACGTAGGCAATCCCGCCGACCGCGTTGACGAACGGGCGCGTTAACGTATCGCGCCCACCGAAAATGAAGCGCCCACCGACCTGCCGGTTGCCCACGGTCTGGACCTGTTGGCGAATGTTGGCCACAAGCTCCGCCTCGGCCGCGCGCTCCGACGCACTCGTGAGGTTACTCACATTTTGCAGCGCAATACTCGAAGCCTGTACGAGCAGATCTGTGATTTCACCGATGGCCGCATCTGCACCGGACAGGGCGTTGTCGCCGAACTGAAGATTCGCGCGAAACTGATTCTGCCGCGACAGCGCCTGCGACAGATCGACAGACCGCGCCGCCGCGATCGGATCGTCGCTCGGATTGACAAACCGCCGCCCGGTCGCAATCTGCGTTTGCGACGCAAAGACTTCGCGCTGATTGCGCCGGAGCGACTCGACCATGAAGTTGGTCCGCAGCCCCTGACTGACGCGTGCTATGTTGATAGGACTAACTGCCATGTTGATTACCGAATAAGCGCCACGAGATCACCCAACAGGTCGTTGACCGCCGACACGAACCGGGCGGCTCCCTGAAACGATCGTTCGTACTTGAGCAATGAGATCGCCTCTTCGTCGAGGTTCACCCCGCTGATGCTTTCCTTTTGAGCCTGCAATGACGAGAGAATCGTATCCGCCGCCTCCGCGTCCGTATTCGCGGCGGACGCATCCACGGCAATGGCACTCGAAACACGGTTGTACGCGCTGAGGATCGATTGTCCGCCCGCCCGACCACTAACCGCCGTCTCCAGGGCGGCGATGCGCCCCGCGTTGGCGCCGTCCCCCGACAAAAACGTTGAACCCGCCGCAAGCAGCGAGGGATTATCGAGCAGCGCCTGATTCACACCGATGGTTCGTGCGTCGCCACCGGAGAACAAGGTGTTGATCCCCAGCGCCGAAACCACACCGGAGGTGTCCGCACGCGCTACGCCCCCGTCGTTGCCGAACGTAAACGTCAGCCCGTCGTCAGCCGTCAGTGACAGGCGATTGTCACTGGTAATGGAGGCCGTCACACCCGTTACGGTTTCGTTAATGCTGCCCACAAGCGACTGCAGCGTCGTCGGCTCACTGCCCTGGAAATCGACGTTGATTCGATACGCCACGGGCGTATCCGTGGCGTCGTCGCGCACGGTGATAAAAAAGCTTCCCGATTGCACCTGAGTGCTCAAACCCGCTTCCGCCGTGTTCAAGGGTACATCGCCGGCCAGCAGGTCGCGCATCCCGGTTACCGCCCGGAATCCGGCGATGCCCTGTCCGTCGGCGTGAACGCGGTTGACCTCGTCGATGATGATCGACGCCACGTTATCGAGCGCCGCCACGCGTCCGTAGGCGTGCGTATCCCGGCTCGCGATAATCCCCGCGAGCTCCCCGCCGCTGATTGATAATTGTTGGTTCGTATCAGCGAAGCGAACGCTCGTACGTGTGAACGCCCCGTCCGCATCGGTGACCGCCGTCAGTCCACGCGTTACACCGCCTTGGATTAACGCCTCGCTACCGACGTACACGTTGAGCGCACCGTTGGGCTGCTCGCGCACCGTCACAT
Source organism: uncultured Phycisphaeraceae bacterium (assembly GCA_964637715.1). GTDB lineage: Bacteria > Planctomycetota > Phycisphaerae > UBA1845 > UBA1845 > CAZWWW01. The sequence goes on from CAZWWW010000005.1 coordinate 10,511, forward strand.
CGAAATAGCGACCCATTTCCCGCAACATGGCGTCGCGCCGATCACGCAGCGCCGTCGCCTGACCACGCTGCCCCGCCTCCGCAGCCGTGATCTGACCGTTGAGTGTGGCGATCCCGCGCGCCAACTCATCTGCACGCGAGACGATCTGACCGATCTTCCCGTCGATGTCGCGCCCTAGGGATTCCAATTGATTGCGCACGCTCCGAAGTGAATCAGCGACACGCACGCCGCTCGTGATCGTCAGATCGCGTACCGCCGGATCGTCCGGCGTGTTCTGCAGCTCATCAAACGTGTGAAAGAACTCTTCAAGCCGGGTGGCTACGTCCGTGCCGTTAATGTCGGAAAACAACGCTTCGACCTGCGCGAGCGTCACCTGCTCCGACGAGGCGGCGCTCTGGAACCCGATCGCCTGCCGGATTCTACCCTCGAGCGCTTCGTCGATGTTTCGTTGAATGTCGGTCAGCGCCACACCCGCGCCCGGCTGAAGTCCGCCGTTTATGACCACCCCCTGCACGGGGTCAAGCTGCGGCGAGAGGCGCGTATAGTCCGGGCTGCCGGCGTTGCTGACGTTGTTACCGATCGTCTGCAAAGCGCCCTGATAACTCAGGATCGCGTTACGCCCGATCTGCAAGGATGAATTCAACAAACCCATAATCGTTATGCCTTCAAACGCCCAGGCGACGTTCTGTTCGATCCGACGACGAACCGACAGGCAAGCCCGTCGAACATTGTTCCGCCATCTCCAGGTGTTGTGCTCCGAGCCGCGGGCTTCAGCCCGCGCGATCTTCCCGGTCTCAACGCCGGCTTGGATGCTGCAAGACCGACCCGGGAAAACGAAAAATCCTCTAGCCGACCGTCTCCAACAATATAGTGCCACCACTTGGCACCTCTGTTCCGCGAACCGAATAAACGCCTGACGAGCCACCCGCCGGGCGTACCGAGCCGAACACCCACTGCATGTGGTTTATCAACGCCCGCGTCGTCACTGCTGCTACCCGGTTAGCCTGTGCGGTTCGAGCCAGCGCGCCGCTCAGCGCGTCCGCACACGCCCACAGTGCCCGTCGCGATGACGCTTTAAGCCCCTTTGCGAGGCCCGTTACCGTCAGCATCCGCCCCGGTTCGCCGGTTAGACCCATTTCTTTGGCGATCGCGTCCATGAGCTGGCGACGCAACCCTTCGCGCTCACGCAACCGCTCGGTCAGCACGCGCTCGCGTTCCAGCGCCGTCTGCATCGCCGAAAGATCGGCACGACGCATCGCCTCCAGCTTTAAGCGAATGACGCCTTCGAGCGTTTTGTGCAACGCCCGGATCGATTCCAACAGGCGCAACAAGTCCTTCAATCGCCTCGGCTCGCTTTGTCGCATAGACATCAAGAAACTCCGATACCAGGCTTCCAAACGCCTGACACTCAAATGGACCGTCAAACCTCCAAGACCCACCGGCAAGAACCGGGCATCCAACGCTACCGCAGAACAGAGCTTGCTCTATCCGCCCGAACGTACGGGCTGACCGACGCCGGTCCTTGTCGCGTCGTTGCGGCGCGCATACGACTCGCTCATCGCCCGCTGCTGGTGTTCCAGGCTTCGATACAGGGCCTCTTGCAAACCGCCCGACTGCGCCGCACCGAGTCGCTCGGCGTACAGACCGTGCAGTTGGGCGGCAAACACCTCTTCGCCCCGACCGCCGTGCCCGTACGCACCCTTGATCTTGCTGTCGCGCATCGCCTTGAGCATCGTGCCGTAAAACACTGATCCCACCACGCGGTTCGACACGTCGCGCAGTTGCTTCAAGTCCCGGGCCACGGAATTAAACCGGGCGTCACCTGGCGTAATGGGCGTAGCGCTCATACGGTTATCCCTCGTACAACAGCCGCGCATGCAGCTTGCCGGCGCGGTGAATCTCTTCCAGAATCGACACGCGGTCCTTAAACGGCACCTTGAGCCGGTTTAGCGCTTCGAGAAGATCGCGCACGTTGGCCGTCCGCTCCTTTTCGACGTCGACCGGCACGAAGCGGTGCTGTTCGACCGCCGGAGGCGGGGCTTGCCCATCCGGCGGCGGGGCGACAACCGTGACCGTCAATCCCGCCTGCGACACCACAACCGGTGACATACGCGTGTCGCCCGTGACTACAATCGTTCCGCGCGAGCGATTGATCGCCACCCGCGCTTCGTTGGATTCCATAAGAATGGGCGTGCGTTCGATGTCGCGGATCCACGACGCAGGATCACCGCGCTGATGAGCCGGAAGCAGCACCACGACGTTCTTGCTGTCCACCGCCAGCGCGACCCGCTCTACGTCGGCGGAAATGCCCAGCTCCTTGTCGACCGCCTGCGCAACCGCCGCCGCCATGGACCAGCCCGCGTGCGCGCCATTCAACACCAGCGTGACATAGGTTTGGTCGGACTGAATCCACGGATTCGTCATGCCCAACGCACGAAGCGCCGCACCGGTGGCCACCACGTTCATGAACACGTCGCGTTCCATTCGCGCCCCGCCGCGAATCACACCGGATGTCGTCGTCGTCGAATCCGTTTCGATGCGACCTCGGGCAAAGGCGAACAACCCGTCCACGTGGCGGTCGTGATAGACCAGCGGCGTCGGCAACAACTGTCCACCGTCAATACTTTTCGCCGCCACAGCCGTGACCCGCACGTCCAATCGGTCGCCTTCGCGGGCCCCGTCGTCGGGTATGATGGCTTCGATCATCACGATGGCGGTGTTCTTGCTCGATTCGACGTCGCGGATCGAACGCACGTTCGCACCAAACCGATTCATCAGATCAGCAACCGCCTGCATCGTGGGCAGGAACTTTCCGCCGTCTCCGGTTCCCGCCAACCCCGTCACAAGTCCATACCCCATAAGCACGTTGGTACCCTGCCCCTGAAGGCGGGTGACATCGCCCACACGGGCGGTCGGCACCTGCGCCGCGACCTGGGTCGCAACCGCCATAAGGAGCACACTTAGTTGTTTGGATGCCACATTCATGTCACGTCCACACCGGAACACGCCGGGTCACAAACCGCCTTGTCCTTGCTCTTACGCCAGCGCATCGCCTGTCCTTTGAACCACCGCATGAGCCCGCAACCCGTCTTCCACGCGCTCGCCTAAAACGGTTTGAACATATCCAGTAACCTCACAAACCAGCCGCGGGTCGCAGCGGCATGCAGCGCCCCCTCATTGCTGATCTCCACATCCTTGTCCGCAATCTGCGTGCTCAGGATGGTGTTGTCCGCGGTGATGTCCTCTTTGCGACATGTTCCGGTGATGGTCACCTCCGTCACCTCTTCGTCGTGTGCGATCCGCGCCCGACCCTCAAGCACCAGCAGACCGTTCGGTTTCACATCGATGATTTTTGCGGTCAGCCGCGTCGTGAACCGATCATCGCGCGACGTGTCGCCTTCGTTGCGCACTTTCGTCCGGTACTTGTATTCGATGTTCGGTTTGCCGCGCACGAATTTCGACGCGCCGAGGTCACCGTGCGTAAACTGAACGAAATCCTTGAGCTCACTCTTGATGTTCCATTCTTTTTTCGTTTCGAGGTCGGACTCAGCCTCCCACTGCTTGCGCTCGCGAATGATGATCGTGAGCAAATCACCCGGTCGGAACGTCTTGGGCTTGGGCGCACGGGTTACGATCCACGAGTGCGCGTCGTACACCGCGTTACGCACCGATACGGTCTGCTCCCGCGCCGGTGCGGGCCTTGGATGCTCGGCCACCCGCTTTCGCGCCTTCGCGCCGATCGACGCTGTTTGCGCCACTACCACGGACGCCGACGAAACCGCAATCAGAAACCACACCGCTTTTCGCGCCGCTACGTTCACGATCCACCTCCGCCGTTGCCGTCCGCGCTCGCTACGCGTGGAAGTCGCCCGCCGAGTTGCACCTGACCCGGACCGACTACGGTGGCATCAAACTCCACACGGCGACGGTCCGTCGGTCGCACCGTAACCACATCCCCAAGATGGCCGCTGCCCGACGCCTTCCCCGATGTCACCACGCGGACCCCCCCCACGACCGACGCCACCGAAACAAGCTGTCCACGAACAACGAGCGGCACGCGTTCCAGCATGTCGGGATTGATCGTCGACCCCGCCCGAATCAAGCGCCTGGCGCGTTGACCGACTACGCGCTGGGGATCATCTATACCCAGGCGGTTCAGCGCCGCGTATTGAAGCGAAATGATATCCACGTCGGAGGCTTGAATCGCGGCCCCCTGATTGATCGCACGACGCGCAACGACCGTGGGGCGTACCATCGACGCCTGCACCAGCAGCGGAACCGTTTGCACGATCCGATCGCCTGATAGCACGTCGACGTCTAAGGACACAAGACCCAGCTTGGCGCTGCCGTTCGGGCGAACGCGAAACGCGTAATCGGGCCCCGACAAATCCAAAACCTGCTCGTCGGTTCGATCGAACGAGATATCAGCTTTACCGTGAAAACGGATCAGTTCATCGTTGAAGTGATCGATCACCGCCGCACGCAAGGTGCGCAGGTTCGAGCCCGCCTCGTCGGAACCATCGCGCTGCGACAAGACGCTGTTGGTCTGCCTTGAGTCGGACCCGCGACGACCTGCCGGGGCGATCACACTTCTGTCGCCCGACCGATCCCCGCGAATCGAAGGGGCACCCGAATGAGCGGCATCGACAGCAGCCGGTCGCGTCACCGAACAACGAAGCGCGCCGCTCAAGGTCACGTCCGCCAGATTCACCCCCTGCGCCGCCAGCGCGGAACGGATCATTTCCAGATGAACGATCCGCGAGCCACCGGGCGCGGGCGCTTCCGTTATTATGGTTTTGGAGAGAGGTGCTTCACTGTCCGCATCGAAACCTTGCAGTACACACACGTCATCCAGACGGATTGTGTCGGAGACCACGACCGCCGTGGGCCACAGACGAACCGCCCCCGCCCGTGCATCGACACACAAACATATCACCCACGAGGCCACCAGCACACAAACGCTCAGCGAGCGCATCGGTTCTCGCGCGCCGGAGCCGACTGTCGTAGGTCGAAAAACTTCGCAATCCTTGCGTGTCATATTCGCTTCCTGCCAAGCAGGGTGTTCCCATACCCCGCTGCCAATTTCCACCGCGCATCATGCGAGCGGTTGAACGCCTGTAAGCCCACGCAACACCGGACCCCGTGCTGCGCGTGCCCCGGTGTGATGCCCACGCCGGTGGACATGCACCCGTTCGCCCCACGCTGTTATGTATCGCGTCAGTCCGCGTTTCGCGTGCCCGGTCCTGTGCGCCCCTGATTAAAACGAGACCACGGGGCGGTGACGCATTACCTCACCGTACCGCTAAAACCTTCGCAGGTTCGATACAATCTGGAGCGTTTGGTCAGCGCTCTGGATCGACTGACTGTTCAGTTCGAACGCCCGCTGCGTTGTAATCAAATCGATCAACTCGCGCACTGGGTCGACGTTACTCATCTCCAACGACCCCTGATTGACCGCACCGAGCCCGTCGGTTTGCGGCGTACCGGTAACCGGCGCACCCGAGGCATCCGTTTCGATGTACAGATTCCGACCGATCTGCTTGAGCCCTTCGGGATTCACGAATCGCGCCAGCTCGACCTGCCCCACCGCGTTGAGCGTGTTCGCCCCTTGCTGACGCACGCGCACTTCCCCATCCCGACCAACCGATATCTCAATAGCGTCGTTGGGAATCGAGATGGGCGGCTCGAGAATCGCCCCGTCGCTGTTGGCCATGACAACGTTGCCCACGGCGTTCTGGGCAAAATTGCCCGCCCGCGTGTAGGCAATGATCTCTGTACCATCCTCAATCGTGCGGACCTGGAAAAAACCCTCACCCTCGATCTGCCAATCGAGCGGTCGGTTCGTCGTATCCACCGCCCCGGACTCGAAGTTCAACTGCGTGTTGGAAATCTTGACGCCGGTTCCCACCAAAATGCCGTGCGGAATCGGTTCGTCCTGATCGTTGGGAATGCCCGGCTCGCGCTTCACCTGATACAACAAGTCCTCAAAGTTCACGCGCGAACGCTTGAACCCATGTGTGTTGATATTCGCCAGGTTGTTCGCTACGACGTTGAGCTTTTCGTCGAGCGCCCTCATCCCTGACGCGGCTGCATGTAGTGCGGTAATCGCCATTCGTTCTTAGTTCTTAGTTCTTGGTTCTTGGCTCTTAGTTGTTAGCTCTTAGCCATTAGCTCTCAGTTTGTGACGCTCGTTTCCGAACGCTTGTTTCTTAGCGCTTGGTTCCTGGTGCAGCGTCACAGCTTATTCTTAAGGGTTCGTTGTGGGTGGCATGGGCAAACTTGTTTGCCCGTGACTGCCTCCAGGCAACACGGGCAAGCTGCTGCTTGCCCATGCCACCCCAAAAACAAAGTGTGACAAAGCACTTCCTCGCTGCCCACACAGCGTTAACACCTAGCGATCGCACCAATCCATGTGCGGCATCGCCGAGAACGAGCTCCCCTGTCCGCCTGCGCCGACTGCTGAATCACGCGCGGAGTCGCACCCGTTACTTTGTACTAACACGCGATCCCATACGGTCCATCCAATCGGGTTTACATCGCCGTTCTTACGGCAATCGACCCACCGTGTTGATGGCCACGCTGGACGTCTGGTCGCTCAGGCGAACAAGCTGGGCGTTCATCTCATAAGCCCGCGATGCCTCGATCATCGACGCCAGCCCCGACATCACGTCGAAATTGGATCCCTCCAGCGATTCGGGCACCAGGCGCGCCTCGATCGGTCGAAGCGATGCATCATCGGCATCGAACAGACCGCCTCCGACCTTGTGCAGCACCTCAAGATGATCCGTATCCACTATTCCGATACGCGCTACCTCGTCGTCACCCTGACGAACGGTGCCACGCGCTGTCATAGAAACCGGCGCACCTTCAGGGTCAACCCGGATCGCGCTGCCGCTGTCATCCAGTAACCGCCACCGACCATCGCCGGCGCTGAGCACCAGATCGCCTGCGGCATTAAGATTGAATCGACCGTCTCGCGTATAGCGCGTCACCGACCCGTCGCTCACCGCGAAAAACCCCCGACCATCAATCGCCGCGTCGAGCGGACGACGCGTTCCTTCAATCGGTCCCTGCGAAAAATCCGGGCGCGTCGGCCGCACGTCGATACCACCCGGTATCGCGTCAAACACATTGTGACGAAACGCGAATCCATCCGGCGAGGCGAAGCGCTCGTTCACACGCTGTCGAATCACCGCCAGATCACGCTTGAATCCCGTTGTATTCGCATTGGCCATGTTGTTGGCAAGCAACGTCTGGCGATGCTCATTGACCTTCATACCCGCCGCCGACATCCACAACCCGTACGTACTCATCGTGTCGCATCCGCCCCTACGAGCCTGGGCATCCAGGGCGCAGATCGGTCGCAAACCGTGTCGCGATCGACATCGCGGGTCACGACGGGGTCGTCGATTTCTTTCACTACGAGATCGCAGATGACGGCCTCGCGCGTTGCACGGCGCACGGCGGCGCCGATCGCTGCCCAATCTCCAACCGAATCGGGCGCTTCATGAGTTCGTCGTGTCGTCGCCGTCCGCATCGCGAATCTCCCTGCCTTCCCTGCCTACGCGGATACTCGACCACGCAGCGAGCGTTTTTGTAGAACATCGTCCGTGCCAGCAAGCGTCACAGCCTGCGATCCGACCGGTGCCGCCGGAACCAGACTGGCACATAGCCTTCTGTAAACAAGGGACTTACCGATGGGGAAAGAAATATGCGCGGGGATTAAACGCCGGTTCAGAGACAGATGAGCTCGCGCAGATGCTGCACGACAATCGGCAAGCCCCGCGCTGCAAGAGCTACACAGCACGGCCTCGCGAACAAGGCGTTCTCCTGATCTTTGCGAAGGGCTACCCATCACAGCATAGTCAGTTTTTGTGTATCGCCGCATCGAGTCGATTCGCCGGATGAGACGATGATTCGACCGCTACACAAAAAGAGAGCTTGGTGGGTCGTGCCCACCCCTGTTGATTGCGGGGGCAGTATCGTTTACTCGCAGCCGCGACGCGACGCACTGAGGAAACCGATCGGCTCGGCCGTATGCCCTGTCAGGACGAGATCGACAAGCGCCAACCCGAGCACCGGTGCGAACTTGAACCCATGACCGGACAACCCGGCGGCAAAGGCTACGTTGGCGTGTTCGGGGTGCCGGTCCACAATGAAATGCTGATCGGGGGTCATGGTATAAAAGCATACCGTGTGTTTAACCACGCGCGGTTCCACGCCGGGCAGGCATGACGCGACGAACGGGGTTAATCGAGCGAGATCATCCGGGCGCAGCGTCCGGTCAATCTCGTCAGCGCTTTCGCACACCACCCCGTCCGTATGGTCGCCCATCTTGACCGTCTCGCCGTCGGTGCTTGGAAACCCGTAGAGAAAGTGGTCATCGATCTCAAAGCCGAACACCGGGCAACCACGGTCGCGCCGATAGGACGGGTCGCGCGAGGCAAACCAGACCAGAGGCTGTCGTCGAAGAGTAAGCGGAAGGTGCAACGAGCCGAGCATCTCCGGTGCCCACCCACCGGCTGTGATGATGAGCGAAGCCGCTTGATAAGCGTTGGCATCTGTTTCTACGGTGACGCCGCGTCGCGAAGCCGACCAACGCAGCACGCGCTCGCCGATCCGAACGGTACTGCCCCTATGTTTTGCCGACTCGATGCACACACGCACGCATGCCTCGACAGCCAGTGTGCCCGCATCCGGCTCAAAAAGAATGGCTGATTCGGCAGGCGGTGCGAAACCGGGCCGGGTGGACTCGATATCCGACGCGGTGAGTGATTCGATGTTCACGTCGTGGGTGGCTGCCGCGCGGCGCGCTCCGGCAATGGTCGGTCCGTCATCCGGTCCGACGAGGAGCAACCCGGTTCGCGAAAACAGCTTGGTGTGGGTTTCGCGTTCGATGGTGCGCCACGCGTCAAACGCGTTATCTACGAGTGGGACATAATCCGGGTGCTCGAAGTAGGCACGGCGTATCAGCCTCGTCTCTCCGTGGCTGCTACCCCGGTCGTGGGCGATGCCGAACTGATCGATGCCCACCGCGCGGACGCCCTTTGCGGCAAGGTGGTAAAGCGCAGCCGATCCTATTCCGCCAAGTCCGATAACAATAGTTTCGTAGATGGCCATTGAATAGATGATCCACGAAACGCCCTTTTTTGGCCAGCGGAATCGAACGGCGACCCGTATTCGCCATGGACGTCGATACAATTCTCCATTTCCACAGCAGCATTGATAACGGCGATTGCGCCAGCGTGGCTGGATAATTATGCGGTTTTTCCTTGATGTTCTCGGGCGGCCATGGTAATCTGGCAGGAGTTATCGGCGTAGTTTGCATAAGAGTCAGGGAGCGCTCCGCGCCGCGGCATGATTTGGGCCCGGTCGGCACGAACGACTTGGGGGAATCCAGATACCCAGAGATCGAGCGGTACATAAGTTCCGCGCACAAAATGATTCGTTTGGATCAGACACAAAAAGGGAGGGAACGATGTCGAAGGAAACGACCAGGGCGGTAGGTTCTAAGCCTACTGCACCTCGCCGTAGTGGTTTTCGCCTATATGCGAGTGCCTTAGCGGCGAGCCTGCTGTTTGTGGCCACCTCCGGATTCGCTGATTACGTCGGGTCGCTCACCGTTCGAATCTTCCTTGATCCTGCAACCGTCCCCGCGGTTATCGACGGGTACCAAAACGGTGACGAAATCGCCTACATTCTTGAGACGACTCCGCGAGACACCGGAAGCACGAATGGCGTAGCTGGGTGGATGACATTGTACGTCCCTGCGGGTGTCGAAGTGATTGGCGCGTCGTTTGTCACCCAGGCGGGGGACGGAAGTTGGGTGGATATTCCCGCGGAGGACGGCGATACCTGCTGGTTGGATTGCGGGCAACGCGGATGCAATCGTTTCGATCTTGTTTCCGGGTCGTTGCGAATCGACGACGGAGCGATCAACGAAGTGAATCATGATTCCGGGATCTTTTACAGCACGGATTCCCGGACGGTTGTCTCAACGACGCCCCTGACGCCCTCCATTGAAGTTACCGGCGCGCAAACAAAACCGGCTGTGATTTTCAACCAGTGGGATTACGATCAATGCAAAGCGTTTGGGATGAAAAAGCTGGGCGGCACCAACGCCAGTGCATTGTCGGGCAACTCCGGGAAAGGCAATACACCTGTAATCAGCTTGGATTCCGGTTCCACCTGGGCAGGGACCGGCTCGATCGTCGCAGGTCCTGAAACCTTTTATACAAACGATTATAATCCCGCTTGCGATTGCAACGGGTCATGTCCCGGTTCGTCCAGCTTCAAGGATGAAATCCAATGTGTCGGTCCATGGCACCGTATTGTTTATCTCAATTCGAAACTCGCAACGTCAGGCTCGGTTTCACCATCAACATCGGCCTCCTCCGCGGACGGCAACACGTCCGTTGTCACGGGCGCCGGCGTTTTGTTGTCGTCGCTTTCTCCGTTGCCGCCCGGTACGAACGCTGTTCGGTGGGTTCACGGTGTGCGGACATTGGGTGAGATCGAGCACGGTAGAGTCGTGTTCCGGATCACCAACGTCAATAGCTTTTTGGCGAGTTTTACGAACGACACCTTTTGTTTGGAAAGTACAGGCGGGGACACGAGCGACGTTCGTGGCAAAGACAACCCGTGGCGCTATTACGAGCCCGAGCACAAGTGCTTTGGCGCGCTGGGCGGACCCGGTGCGGACGGTGTATTGCTGAAGCAGGTCCTGTTCGTGGACGGCAGCTCGGGCAGTGGCGATTTCCTTTCGGCAGGAGACGTGATCAGTTGGCAGATTACGTTTACAAATACCAGCGGCAGCTCTCTGACGAATGTGATTCTCGAAGACACACCGGATACGAATGTAGCGCTGGTGGAGCCAGGTAGCGAGGCGCTGTGCGCTTATTCAAGC
>CAZWWW010000006.1:0-20743 GCA_964637715.1 uncultured Phycisphaeraceae bacterium
CCGATACCGCATCGGAGACTTCCGTCGGGCAGCGGATCGCGAAGAAAGGACAAATCTTTCTGGCGATGCACTTAGTTTGGCAGCGTTACAAACCGCGATTACCGTTCAGAAACGCACTCATCGAAGGGCAACGACGGCGTTTTCGATAGCGTCCGTAGCGATTGCTAACGAAGATAGCGCTGCCATATTAGGCGCTACGGTTTTCGACCGCCCGCGCTGCGACATTCAAACGCCATTCACAGATGCAACTCGGCAAGGGATAGCCAAGCCAACGGTGCGTCCAAGGCACCTACCCCGTTTCCCAAGCGCCGCAGGGCGTCTTCGTCAACCTTTGGAACACCGGAGCCATGCCTCACAAAACACCGGGTTCTCTGGTAGAGCCCCGGAAACGCGTCATCTACCCACAGATTCTGCGAAAGAGCCCCGAAGAGACCGTTAACGAATAATCCGGGTTAGGTCGTCAACTTGTCCAATAATGTCGCGTCGGCATACCCCCTGGCGCGACGAGAATGCCCTAGCTCGATCGATGAGTACCTGTGCTTCTTCCAATCGACCCTCTGATTCTAGCAGCGTGCCCCATGTCGCGAGCGTCTCCATCGTTTGGCAAGTCGTCGTCAAAGGGCAATTCAGATCACCGGGTGTTTCGAGCAATCGCGCTCGGATCGACAAGCATTCTCGAAGGGCCTCTTCTGCGCTCGCCGGCTTGCCATTCTTCATCAGTACCGAGGCGAGTCCAAATAGTGACGACGCCACATCTTCGTGGAAATCGCCGAATTGATCTCGGCGTGCCGACAATGCATTACGGTAAACGTTTTCGGCGGCCTCAGCCTCCCCGTGCCGTTGATAGAGGCGTACCAGAAGTCGTTCGTAATCGATCCGTTCAGAAGAGTCTTCGATCGGAGAATGATCCAGCGCGAGTTTGGCAAACCGGATGGCTTCCTCGATGAGGCCGTTCGCTTCGTACGCCAAGGCGACCGTGTATCGGTTGTAATGGTACTGGTGTGTACTTCGTCCGTACCCCTTCAGGGCGATCTCAAGCGCTCTTTCCGGTTCGCGCAAGTCTAGTGGGTAGACGGTCAACAGCTCGCGTGCGTAGCTGTTGAGTTGCCACGCATCGGCAGTTGCGTCCGCGGCGTCAGTGCGTCTGAGCTCCAGAAGGCGATCCGCGAACGGGCGTGCTTCGTTGATCTTTTGTTGGGCCGCCAGCGTCGCCACGAGGTCGCGCAATAGCCCGGCAGCGTTGCGTTTCGGTATTCCGTCGGGGCTCGCCAGAATATCCAAGCTCCGCCGCAGCTCCATGTCCGCTTCGCGGTATGCCCCCAAGCGCAGTAAGGCATCGGCATGCACGGCCAGATACGTGGCGGCCGCGGCGTGCGTGTCACCGCGGACTCGAAATCCGTCCCGCGACAGCGTTTCAAGCACCTCGGCAGCTTCGCAGACGCAACCCGCCCGTAGCAACGCCGTGCCACGGTAGAAGCGAATCTGAAGTGTCCAGTGGTGGTCAGCGCCGAGCGAACGAGTGGCCAGATCTACGGCGCGGCGCGTGAGATCAAGGGATTCATCGACGCGGTTTTGTTCGGTGAGCAGGGTTGCATAGTCGCGCATCGCGAGCAGCAACGCCGGGTGTTCTTCTCCGAGAACCTGGCGCAACCCAGAATACGCCTCGCTGAGCAACGGCTCGGCTTCTTCGAATCTGCGCTGATCGCGCAGTATCGATCCGAGGTGCGACATGGCAATCAACGTCTGCGGATCGTCGACGCCGAGCACGGTTCGGGCGTTCAAAACAGCGCTGCGAAAGAGGTCTTCGACATCCGGCGATCGAACGGCCTGGGGAGCCAGAATCATCCCTACCTGATTGAGGGCCCGAATAGTATCGGGATGTATTTCGCCTAGCAACGTTTGACGCATGGCAAGCGTTTCGAGCGCTAAGGAGGCCGCATCATCCCACCGACTGACCAGCGCATACACCACGGTTAGCGCGGCCGCCAAATCCAGGGTTACCTCGTGCTCGTTGCCCAGGCTCCGTCGCGCCGCCGCCAGCCGCTGCTCTCCCAACGCGCAAGCCTTGGTTGGGTGACCGCCAAGCTGGATCGCTTGGACAAGTGCTGTATCGTTTCGAAGCGTTTCGAGGTCATCAACTCCGAACTCCGCCGCGAAGATATCGTGTGCCTCTTGGAGCTGCTCTTGGGCCTGGTTGTAGAGCCCCAACGACAAATGAACACGTCCCAACGTCGACAAAACGGCTGCTTTCAGTTTCGCTTCGCCGGCGAAACCGGCGTCGACGCGCTCCGACGCATCGCGCAGGACTTCTTTGACCGTCACTTGCTCGCCGCGAGCTATTCTGGGGCTCACGGACTCGAACAGATCGTCCACCAGGAACTCTTTGATGGCCGTAACAGTCGTCGCCTCGCGCTCGGCTCGTTCCCGCGCACGCTCGGCTTCCCGCTCGGCAGACGTCGCGCGCGCATAGAGAACAGTCATGACCACGGCAAAGAGAACAACGAGCGTCGCGGCGGCGCAGACCAGGCCGAAACTGAGTTTATGCCGTCTGATGAGTTTCCTAATCTGGTACGCGGTGCTCGGTGCCCGGGCGCGAATAGGCTCAGTCTTGAGGTAGTGTTCGATGTCCTCGGCCAACGCCACAACGCTCGCATATCGTCGCTCGGGATCCTTGGCGAGGCATTTGAGGAGGATGATGTCGACATCTTCGTTGATCGTTCGGTTGATGACACTGGGTTTTCGCGGCTCATGGTTGACGATATGTAGGAACACACTGCCGAAGTTTCCGGTCACGTCATAGGGAAACTCATTCGTCAGCAGTTGGTACATCATCACGCCCAACGCATACAGGTCCGTGCGGAGATCGATACGATCGGGCGGCCCTTCGACCTGCTCCGGACTCGCCCACGGAATCGACCCGACGAATTGCCCGGTCATCGTCACGGCCTGCCACTTCGATTGGTTCGTGAGGCCCGTGTCGCAGACTTTCGCCAGACCGAAATCGAGAATGTGCGGTTGCCGTGAGTCATCGATGATCACGTTGCTCGGTTTCAAGTCACGATGAATGACACCGCGCAGATGGGCGGCGTGCACGGCGCGGCAAGTGCGCTGGAAAAGATGAAGCGTTTCCTCAACGGACAACTTATGTTGCCGTACATAGTCGTCGAGCGGCATGCCGGTGATGTAGTCCATCACGAAATAAGGGCATCCCGCCGCCGTTCCACTATCGTGAATCGCCACGATGTTCGGGTGATCCAGGTGGCCCAGCACCCGTGCCTCTTGTTCGAACCGGGCTACGTCTCTTGGCGCAAGAAGGGCTGATTCGCGGATCACTTTGATAGCGACGTCGCGATTCGTCCGCACGTGTGTCGCACGATAAACCGCCGCCTGTCCCCCGCGGGCGATAAGATGCTTGAACCGGTAATCCGGTATTGCGTCAGTCAGCCATGTGGGAACACCATCCCCGCCTGCCGAAGAGACATCGCCTGATTCGTCACCCTTGGCGACTCGTTCAGCGCTTTCGGCTCGGCTCAGGTCGTGCAGCGCCTCGCCCAGTTCCTCGGTCAGCTCGGGATGCTCGGCAAGAATGTCCTCATCCGCGACGAGTTCGCCGTCGCTTCGGCGGTGGATGACGTCCGCGACAATCGCGACCGCCAGCGCTTTGCCGTCGTCCTTACCGGTGGGGCTGCCCGCGTTTCCTGTCACGCTTGCGTCTACTCCGCCCCGTCGCTCACACCCCAGGGCACACCGCCGTCCATTGATAGGATTAACACCAACGCTGCGCCGCGCGCCCGGTAATTCGTGACCCTTTAATGCGCCGCCTTTTGCCGCGCTGCCGGCGGGTATTAGGATCGTGAATCTTGAATTAACCCCGCTCGTTCGAGGTGATCGCCCAGCATAACGAGGGCACGTCGACAAAGCCCGTGGATGGCCCGCTCGCTGCACTTGAGAATTGTCGCAGCGTCCCGAACCGCCTGCCCCTCGATGTGAACCAGTGAAACAGCCTGACGGCATCGCACCGGCAGACTATCCACAGCCTCCTGAATCAATTCCGCAGCCTCTTCTCGGGCGATCAAACGGCTGGGTGTCTGGCCTTTACCGGGAATCAGATTCAACAACGAAATCGTCGAGTCTTCAACAGATCGACGGACCTGATTCGGTACCGTGCCGTTCCGAGCGCATCGCTTGGCCGCGTGGTGATTACGAATCTCATTCCGCAGTCGACTCAGGGCGATCGCACAACGCCACCGCACAAAGGCGTCAAAGCTCCGCCCCTTGAATCCACTGATCCGGCGGAAGACCTCGATATCAGCTTGCTGGAGAATGTCCTCGGGATCGATGGTACGCCGCATGTCTCCGTGGATGCGCCGCCCGATGATGTTTCGCAAACAGGGCGAGGATTGAACGAGGAGCAGTTTCAGGGCCGTGCTTCCACCCTCGACCGCCTTGAGCGCAAGGCTATCTTGTGCGACGTCAGACATCGTGACTCCGTAATCAGGCCAGCAAACAAGGCCAACCATAATAAAGTGTAGGTTCCACGATCTTAGTGAAACGCGTCGCTCGAGTCAAGGGTTAAGTGACTCGCCAACACTTCAAAACAAAAGGTGGGCGCGCGCGACGGATTTGGTGTCTATGTTGATATGGGCAGTTCGGGGCTCGGGTCGGCGACCAGGGTAGGCCGCCTTAATCGCCCCCAAACCAAATGCTGCGCCCTATGCCTCCACCCATCCGGGCGCCGGCGCGATCCGCCGGTGGCCCGGATGACAGTAAGAAGCCGGGTTTTCCTTCACGGGTAGGCGTACCCGGTGAGGTTCGGGCCTCGTGGCGATGGAATGACCGCCCCGTCAATCACAGTAGCGTTTCCGTGTGCGTCGATCACCGTAGCGTCTCCGCGCGTCGAGCGCATGTCTCGTGGTAGTTAAGGAGCAATCGTGATGGCGACTCATTCGATCAAACGGACGGCCTGTCTGCTGGCGGCTTGTTGGCTGTTCCCCGGCGGCGCCGCAGCCCAGAGCGTCCTCTGGGACAACCCCCTCGGCGGCGACTATCAAACCGCCGCCAACTGGTCCACCCAGAGCGTACCGATCGCCACCGAGACCGCGGTGTTCGACCTCTCCTCCCCCGGATATTCCGTGCTCCTGAGCAACTTCGTCACCCTCTTGGGTCTGATCGTCGAAGACGACAACGTCACCCTCGATCTCAACGGCTTTCAGATGTCGGTCAACGACACCTTCCAACTCACCTCGGCGATCCTGCAGACCGCGAACCTCACCATCAAGAACGCCACCGTTTTTGCCAACGGCGCCTCGGGCGTGGTCATCGGCTCCGCGGGCAGCGTCGCCACCCTGACACTCTCCGGAACCACCACGCGCCTTCTCCCCGTGGACATCCACGTCGGCGGAAACGTGGCTGACTCCATCACCGGTACCCTCATCATCGAGAACCAAGCCCGCGCCCAGACCATCTCCGGCGATGTCTACGTCGGGCGATTCGACGGCAACGACGGAACCCTCACGGTCAGAGATCCCGTCTCCGCCCTGCTGATCGGCGGTCGCATGGAGATCGCCACCGGCGGCAGCGGCGTGCTCGAAGTCACCGGCGGGCTGGTGGAACAGCAGGACCCCTCGGGATGGATCGTCGGGCCGGGGGGGATCGTTACGGTGTCCGGCGGGGGGATCATCCGCAGCGGCGGGACGGTGACACCGGGTGGCACGACGACCATCGGCAGCGCACCGGGTGCTACGGCGAACGTGACCGTCACCGGCGTCGGCTCGAAATGGGAACTCTTCGGCCCCACGTCGATCGGCGAACTCGGCCCGGCGCTGGTAACCATAGACGCCGGCGGGCTGGTGGAAGCCCGGGACCCCTCCCCCTTCCTCGTCGGGCCGGACGGGGTCATCGCGCTCGATGCGGGTGGGACGCTGACCACGCTGGGTCCGGTTACGGTGTCCGGGCAGGTCAGCATCGCGGCGGGTGCGTTGTGGGACGTTCAAGGCACCTTCGCTATCAGCCCGAACGGGGAGGGCGGCACGCTGTCGCTCTCCGGCGGGGACCTGTTGAAAATAACCAACCCCGATGTCTTCCTCGTCGGGCCGGAGGGTCAGGTCAGCGGGTTCGGTCAGTTCGACGGCGATCTGACCACCGAAGGGTTCATCTTTCCGGGTGATCCCACGGGGACGATCAGCGTTACGGGTGATTTCACGCAGCTTGCGGGCGGCATGATGCAGTTCGAGCTGTTGGGCACCGCGGCGGGTCAGTTCGACGTGCTCGCTGTCGGCGGCGTGGCCAATCTGGGCGGGCAGCTCGAGATTCAGATGGGGATCAGCCCGGTCGCGGGGCAGCGCTTTACGATTATGACCTACGCGTCGCGGACGGGCTCGTTCGATTCGATCATCGGGTTGATGCCCGGGGGCGACAAGAGCTTCGACGTGGATTTGGGGGCGACGGCGTTGACCCTGACGACGGCCAACGTGACGGGTCTGTCCATTGCGCCCGATCCGATCGACGTGGGCGTGGGGTCGACGGTAAAGGCGTCGGCGGTGGTGGCGCTGGACGTGGGCGGTCCGACGGACGCTTCGTTTGACGCGATGTGGTTGCCGGATGATCCGGGGGTCGCCGTGATTGACGTGGACGGGACGGTAACCGGGATGGCGCCGGGTACGACGACGCTGCGGGCGTTTTTCGATTCGTTCGAGGCGACGGCGACGGTGACGGTTTTCGGAACGAGTCCGTCGGTTGGTGACGACGTGTGCTTCGAGGGATCGAACGCCGGTGCGTCGTGTTCGACGGATGCGGATTGTCCGGGTGGTGTGTGTGGATTGAAGAGTCGGTACATCACGATCAAACCGGGGTTTGTGGCGTCACGCGCCGTGGCAGCCGCTCAATCGATCCAGGTGACGATCGTGTCCATGCCGTCGTTCCCGGAGCGCGAGGGTGAGGTCTGGTGGGCGGGCTCGTCCCAGGCCATCCCCAACGATCCCCATCCGAGCGCTTTGGGGGCGGTACTGGTGTGTGAGGTCGTTCCCGGTCAGGCGGAGGTCTGGCCAGCCGGCGATCTGCATCTGTTCGGCGAACCGATCATTCCCGGTTCGACCTATGAAGTACGCATGTGCGACGCGGCGGGTGCGAACTGTTCCGATCCGCTGGCGGTGTCGACCGGTCAATGGGGCGATGTCGTGTCGCCGTTCGGCGGCATGTCTCAACCGAACTTTTCAGATATCAACGCAGCCGTGGCGAAGTTTCAGACGAGTCTGACCGCGCCGGATACGCCTCGGGTTGATCTTGTCGGTCCCGGTGCGCCGGGCACGCCGAACACGCCCAATCAGGATACGAACTTCGCGGATATCAGCGCCGACGTCGGCGCGTTTCAAGGAGCCGCTTTTCCCTTTGACGTGCCGGCGTGTCCCTAGCGGACCCCTCGGCACGATGCCTTTCTGAGATGTACCCGTGCGCGGTTGCGGGTGGGTACGCGGTTACAACAATCGATGTCGAAGCGGACGCTTTTTGCCGCCCGTTTGCCGGGCGTGCGCGCGCAACAAGGAGACGAAAGAGATGATAACAATGCCAAGACAAACGGTAGTCATGTGCGTGCTGTTGATGGCCTTGTCGTTGAAGGTTCAGGCCGCGCTGCTTGACACGCCCATCACCTACCAGGGCCAGCTCAAACAGAACGGGACACCGGTAGACGATACGTGTGATTTTCAATTCACGCTGTGGAGTCTGGAGGTCGGCGGGGTGGCCCTCACTACGCCGATTCCGATCAACGGTGTTTTGGTCGACCGCGGTCTGTTCTCAATCGACGACTTGGATTTCGGTGCGGAGGTGTTCGACGGGGACGAGCTCTGGATCGAGGTGCAGGTGCGTTGTCCGACGGGGGTAGGCAGTTATTCCACGCTCGTACCGCGCCACATCATCACGGCCACTCCCTACGCACTGCAAACGCGCGGTTTGTTTGTGGACGAAGCAGGAGAAGTTGGTATTGGGACCGAGAATCCCCTGGCGTCTCTCGATGTTGTGGGGGAGGGGCTCGCCAATCAGATGAGACTGACCAATACAAATGGTGCGATCGGCCCGGCGTTGTACTTCGACGCCGCCAATAAGGATTGGGTGATCTACGGAACCAATCCCGGTGCCGGCGCGGGCGACCGGAAACTCGTCTTTCGTGATTTCTCCAGTTTCACGGACCGTATGGTCATTGATGGCGATGGCAATGTCGGTATCGGCACCGATCATCCCGGGGAACAACTGACCGTGGCGGGCACGATTGAGTCTACCTCGGACGGATTCAAGTTCCCTGACGGCACCGTTCAAGACACGGCCGCACTTAGTGGCGGTCCGGGGTGGGAATTGACCGGGAACGCCGGTACTGACGGCGCACTCGACTTTCTGGGAACCACGGATAATCAGCCGCTTGAGTTGCGCGTAAATAACCTCCGCGCGCTGCGACTAGAACGAGCGGAACGGGCTCCACTCAATATCATAAGCCATAACGTTATTGCCGGTTCCCATGTGAACTCGGTGGGTGTTGGCGCGGTGGGGGCTACTGTTTCGGGCGGTGGTGCAGACGATCTAGATCCGGGAGACCCCGCATCCCCCAATCGCGCACGTAGCAATTTTTGTACGGTAGGGGGTGGGTTCAATAACGAAGCAGGATCCGCGTCACTCATTACAACAGAAGGTGCTACGGTCAGCGGAGGTTTCTCCAACACGGCAAGCGGATTGGTAGCAACCGTAGGGGGGGGCGAAAACAACACCGCCAACGACACGGGTACCACGGTCGCGGGAGGTCGGAACATTCTTGCCAGCGGGTCGAACACGACCGTCGCGGGCGGGTTGCGAAACAGCGCCACTGGTGGTGCGTCCTTTATTGGTGGCGGGCAGGACCACACCGCCATCGGAACGTGGTCGACCATTTCCGGAGGTCAGTCCAACAGAGCCAATGGTGACCGGTCTACGGTCAGCGGAGGCGCGACCAATACTGCGGGCCTCAGTGCAACGGTCTCTGGGGGTGGAGGCAATACTGCCAACGGCGGAGGGGCGTGCATCGGCGGCGGTTTCAGCAATACCGCCGGCGGAAGTCGGGCCACAATCGGCGGCGGGCAGAGTAACAGTGCGTCGGGGGACAACTCCAGCGTCGGTGGGGGTCTCGAAAACAACGGGAGCGGGGCTCAGTCGACTGTTTGCGGTGGGCGGATGAACAGCGCGGACGGTCTCGAATCAAATGTAGCCGGCGGGCAGGGCAACACAGCCGCAGCGGATTGGTCTACCGTCGGCGGGGGCCAATCCAACAACGCGAGCAATGGTTTCTCTACTGTGGCTGGTGGACGGCTTAACACGGCAAGCGGCGGCGTTTCCATTGTCGGCGGCGGAATAAGCAACGTAGCAAGCGGAGACAACTCCGTTGTCGCCGGCGGTGCCGGCAATCTGGCCAGCGGAGAACGAGCCACAATCGGAGGTGGGCGCAACAACGTCGTTTCAGCTCGTCTTGGAACCATCTCCGGTGGCGGTGAAACGTCCGCGCCGGGAACCGCTAACAGAGTCCTTGATGACTTTGGGACGATCGGAGGCGGCGGCGACAATCAGGCGGGAAGCGACGACGCCGACCCCGTCACCGCAACGTTCGCAACTATTGGCGGAGGTATCGGCAACACGGCAAGCGGAATCCGATCCACCGTCGGCGGTGGCGGCGATAACACCGCCAGCGGGAACAATTCCACAGTTGGTGGGGGCTTGGGAAATACAGCGAGCGGGGGGCAGGCCACCGTCGCCGGCGGGCAGGCGAATACTGCCAGCGGCTCCCTTGCAATTGTTGGTGGCGGGAGTGGCAACGTAGCAGGCCAAACCAATTCCACCGTAGGTGGGGGCTTTAGTAACAAAGCACTTGGTGCCTAGGCCACTGTCGGCGGTGGCGGGCTAAACAATGCCCGCGGAGACAATTCCACTGTTAGTGGCGGGAGTACCAATACCGCTAACGGCATCCGGTCTACCGTTTGCGGCGGAGTCAGCAGCTTCGCCACTGGTAGCGAGTCTACTGTCGGCGGCGGAAGTACGAATAGGGCCGATGCTTTTGGGTCGACCATCAGCGGGGGAACTACAAATCTGGCCAGCGGGGGCAATTCTACCGTAGGCGGTGGAAGTAGCAACTCGGCCGTCGGGGACTGGTCGACTGTTTGCGGCGGGGATGGTAACCATGCGGGCGGTAAGTGCAGTTTTGCCGCAGGTCGCCTCGCGAAGGTTCGCAGCGCAGCACAGGTGGGTGGAGGCGACTTGGACGGTGACGAAGGCACCTTCCTTTGGTGCGACTCGCGCGGCAATGTGTCAGGCCGATGCTCGTCAACCGGACCCAACCAGTTTCTGGTCCAGGCGGATGGCGGGGTTGGCATTGGAACGAACAACCCAGCCGGGCAACTTAGTTTGGGCGATTATCAAGGCGGCAATGGGACAAGCGCTGTCGAATCGTTTGACAAACAATTGGTATTGGGAGGACCCTTCAATCTGGGATTCAACACCGGAGATTCCGTAAAACTGCTGATTTCCGACTATGACAACGATGGGGTTAGTAACATTTACCCCATTTATGTCGAGGACGAGAATAACCGCGTGGATTTCTATGTGCGGACCAAAGCCGGTGCCCGAACAGCCTTCTTCGGTGGCAGAGTCGGTCTCGGGACTAAGGATCCAAGAGCACGGTTCCATGTTACCAACGAAAGTGTGGTACCGGCGTCATCCGCGTTGAGTGGCGACGATGCAGTTATCTCTGCTAATGACGCATACCTTGGTCTATACAGCAACACAGGCGGTAATTTTGGTTCAGCCATCACATTCAAAGAAATCAATTCGGAAACTTTTTCTTTGGAAAACACATGGGGCATTATTCGCCAGACCAGCAGTAGAGGGGCAGCTCTACTGTTTACTTATGGAACCGCTGCCGGCCCCGCTGGCAACGCCGTTCGCCTGCATCTGGCGACAAATGGCCGGGTTGGCATTGGGCGCACTCCCACAGCGAACACCCTGGAAGTGCAGGGCTCCGCGTCCAAACTGCAGGCCGGGTCGTGGCTCTCGAATTCCGATCGGCGCATTAAGAAACACATTGAGACAATCCACGAGGCACTGGATACGCTCGATCGTGTGCGGCTCGTTACGTTTGAGTACACGGATGACTACCGGGCGGCGCATCCCCCACTGGACCAGCGGCGCTATATGAATATCATTGCCCAGGAGTTTCAGGAGGTCTTTCCCGACTATGTCAAAGGAAGCGGTGAGCGCCTCCCGAACGGTGAAGAGATCCTCCAGGTCGATCCCTATCCCTTGACGATCTATGCGGCCGCGGCTGTTCAGGAGCTTCACAAGGCCGTGAAGAAACAACGCGCTCAGATCACCGCACTTGAAAGGGAGAATGAGTCGATCCGCGCCAGGTTGGACGCAATCGAGGGACGCAAACCCGCACACAATAGGCTCGACGTGTCGCGAGCCGCCCTCTACCCCCTCTTAGCGCTTCTTGGCGTGTTCGGGTGTATCAATCTGACACGCAGTCGAAAGGAAGGCGTCCGATGAAACTCACCGCATACCGGACAATCCGAATGATCGTATCCTTATTGTTACTCAATGCCATGGCCATGGGTGAGGCTGCGTACGAATTAACGCGCAGCACCATAGACGCAGGCGGTGTTATCTTCAGTGCGAGAGATGGTTTCGAACTCTCAGCCTCCATAGGGCAACCATACGTCGGAGTAACGAACGGTGACGGATATACGCTGGGCGTGGGATTCTGGTTCGGTGTCATCACGAGTGACGCCGGCCCTGTCGTCTCCACACGGCCCCCGGCTGATACAAGGCTCTCGGCAGCGGCCCGCAATCACATAAAGATCGTCTTTCAAAACATGATCGCGTGCGGTGCGCCGAAGGCGGGCGACGTCGTGGTTCAGGAACTATTGAGCGACCCTCTCGGATCGTTTGGCCGCGACCTATCCGAGTCATTCACCTTCATGGTGGACGGCACTACGTTAACCATCGAGGGCACCGCGCCGAGCGCCTTCCGCAACAAGACATGGTACCGAATTGCCAACCTCGGCAACTGGCCGTGCGGTGATCCATTCGATGTGGATTTCCTCGTACAGATTGGAGACGCGAACAACGATGGGTTCGTGAACTTTACGGATCTAAGTGTTATCAATGAATCTATTCCCACTTTGCCCGGCGCCATCAATGAGAACAAGGTCCGGCAGGATATCGATGGCAATCGCTTCATCAACTTTACCGACCTGAGCGTAGCCAATGCACACATACCATCGTTTCCCGTCGGCAAACCGCCCGGTCATTAGTGAACACCGGGACAGTGTGGCAGGTAAGACACAATGGCGCTGGCTGCGTCGCGAATACTGGAACCTCACATTCAAGGAGAGAAATGTCATGACGTTTTCGAACACGAAGAGAAGGACCTGTTTGATCGTCGTCGCGGCCCTGGGTTCTCTTGGACCAAACAGAGACGCCGATGCAGGCGGATCTCGTTGCCCCTTCTCCATCCAGATCAACGACGGCCCACTGGTCTTTACGAACTTTACGGCCTCTGACTGCAACAACGAATTCGGGAATTTTGCTATGGTGTTCGAGGAGTCACAAAGGTCGATCGTGTGCCCCGGCGACGACGTCACCATTCGATACTGCGTGACGATGAACGGAACCCAGCCATGGGTGTGTGTGAATCCATTTAACCATGCCGGGAACTGGCAATCGACGGAAGTGTCAATACCCGCCGTTGGACTACAGTGTATAGATCTGCCTAATGTTGCGGGTTGCGGGTTGCAATCCCTCCACCTATCAAGGCCCCGGTATTTATTGCCAGAGATTTACGCTCACGGTCCCTATTACAGCGGCGTGTGAAAGGTTTGCACGTTCGGTTGAGATTGCAGCCTTTGCCAAAAACGGCTGCTCGCAAGGAGGGAAGCTCCTTGTTGTTGATAACGCACTGCAATATTGCGGAGCCTCGTCGTCGTTAACAGGCGAGGATTGTTCCGACGGCATTGACAACAACTGTGATGGCGATGTCGATTGCGACGACAACGAGTGCAGCGCGGCAAATGCCTGTGTCGCATCATGCTGTAACCGCGCCACGGGGACCTGCAACGATAACATTCCATTGGAATTCTGTCCAGAAGATCAGCGCGGGACGGCGTCGTGCAGTACCGGTTGGTGTGTCGCTGATACCGGAGCCTGTTGCGAACCCAATATCGGGTGTATCGATGGCCTTCAGAAGTCTGAATGCTTTGCCGTATCTGAATGCCCGTGCGCTGTGGATGCGGACGGTGATGGGGCGCTTACGTTCCATGACCAGACGACCGTGTTAGGCTGTCTGGCGGGCTTGCCCGTTTCCGGGTGCGAAGGTGCAGACGTAGACTGTAACGGCGTGATTGACGAACGAGACTTGCTGTTGGTGGATTGCCTGTTAACAGCGGACGATCCGGCAACGGAATGTTCCTCTTCTTGTCGGATTGAATACCACAAAGATAAATCTTGCTCGGAAGTCGTATGTCCATATTGCGGGGACGGTTTTGTGAACCAGCCGCAAGAGCGATGCGACGGCGCCGACCCCGGCGTGTGTGGCATTATCGGGTGTGACGAGAACTGCCTGTGCCGGATCTATTTCACACGAGGCGCTTGTTGCTTTGGCGATGGGACGTGCTTTCTTGCCACCGGACTCATCACATGCAAGCGAGGATTCGGTTTGTTTGAGGAGTTTGGAGACTTCAAAGGTCTGGGGTCACAATGCTCGGAAGCATCTTGCTCGCCACCAGACGGTGACGACGACGGTGTCGCGAACGCTGCCGGGGATGTTGCCATAACGATTGATATACCGGCCGGAGCTTTTGAAGGCGTCAAGACTTTTTCGTTAACCCTTCCGGATCCGGGTGCTCCCGAGATCGACGTGTCATTGGGGAAAGGCGTCGCAAGAGCACGCCTGGACCTCAACTGTTTTCCGCGTCCCTGTACGTTCCCTCCCGATCGACCCGTCCGACTCACTGTTATCCTAAAAGACGAATCGGAGCCGCTCTTATTGAGCAGTTTGAACTTCTTCGATGACTCGGGAGACCTCATGATAACCGAACGGGATGTAACCAACCCGGCGGCGGGGAGTATGTTCTGGACAGATTTATCGCATTTCTCGCGAATCCTCCTCGTAAGCGCGCGCGACAGCGACGGCGATGGGTCTCCCGACGGTTTTGCGGGTATTGAAGACAATTGTCCCAGGGCACCCAACCCCCAGCAGAAAGACGCCGACGGCGACGGGCGAGGCGACCGGTGTGATCTTTGCCCCACGGGCCCTGCATCGTGCCCAAGGGTACTGCGTCGAAGTATCCGCTGATCGCCCAAAGGGCTCCAAAGACGCGCTCGTGAGTGTCGGCAGACGGGCAAAGCGGTTCTCCCGCACATTCGGTGAAGCTTTGATTCTCCGGTGAGAACTCTGTTGTTTTCGGCGATTGGTGTGTGGCTCGCAGGTGGTCTTTCGTTCACGGAACGGATTACTTCGGTTTGCCAAGGACGGTCAGGCATGTTTCGACGCACATTCGTAGCCACATGGCCGTGCTCACGCGGCTGGCGCTGCTCACGCATACGATCTCCGCATTCGTCAAGAAGCGTCGCAAACAACGCCCGCGATTGTTTGAAGCATTGCCTCAGGAAGTCCACGAACGCTACGTCGATCGCGGAGGCTGTTTTGCAGACGCTCCGTCCTCCGATGGCCGTCGCCGGTATGCTCGTATACAGCATTGTCTTTTATTATGTATCACCGTATCGAGTAGATTCGCCTCCATCCCCCATCTTTATAGGGGAACCCCAGGGACAAAACGCTACATGAAAACTGACTGATCTGTAAGGAATTCAAACACGGGGGCTGCGGCGTAAACACACCAAGCGACCGACAGCTGAACGCTCGTCCCCCGCCGCTGCTGCGCATACGTTGTCGATCATTCGCGCGATCCGCCCGTGGGAACGAGTTCCGTACCCGTTCGCGCGGACAACTTACCCATGCGCCGGAGAACCGTCTCAAGCTGATTCCACCGTTGTTCGACGCTGCCGGTGTACCCGATCGCCACACGCACAAGGCCCGGACGAATCCCCGATCTTTTTTGGTCTTCCCGGCTCAGCTCGCTGGAGGTCGAACTGGCTGAGCAGGACAAGAGCGTCTCGAAGAACCCAAGACTGACAGCCATCAACCCGAAACGGTCGGTGTTTTGGAGCAGCTCCATAAAACGGTTTGCCTCATCGGCTGTTCCCAGGTCCACGCAAAAGATACCCCCGGCGCCGAAGGCGGGATTGCCGATTTGTTGAAGGAGCGCATGGTCCGGGTGCGTGCTCAAACCAGGATAGATTACGGGTACGCCCCGTTCATGCAGGCGAGAGGCAAACAGATGGGCACGACGGCTGTGCTCTACCATGCGAAGCCCGAGATGCGGCAGTCGCATACTCACCTGGTAGGCTACGCGCGGATCCATGGTCGGACCCAACAGCATCAAGGACCCGTGGTGAAGATCCATCAAGCTGGTGATGAACGCCGACGAACCGCACACGGCACCGGCGATCACATCGGACGCCCCGTTCATGAATTTCGTCAAACTGTGAACCACGATATCGGCACCCAGTTGGAGTGGGGACATCACGAGCGGACAAAACGTATTATCGACCACGAGCTTTGCGCCGTGGGCATGGGCGAGGTCGGCGAGGCGCGGGATGTCAGCCACGCGCAATGTGGGGTTGGACATGGACTCAACGTACACGACGCGTGTGCGCGGCGTGAACGATCGCTCCACCTCCGCAAGATCGGTGCCATCCACAAAGGCGACCTCGAGCCCTGTTTTTTCGGGCAGGTATTCTTTGAGCAGCGCAAACGTCCCGCCGTACACCGTGTGACTCGATACCATGTGGTCGCCCGCGCTGCACAATTGGAGCACCGTCGCGGCGATGGCGCTCATCCCGCTCGCCGTGCAATAGCCCGCCTCCGCGCCCTCGAGCGCTGCGATCTGTTTGCCAAGGACGTAGACCGTGGGGTTGAAATGGCGACCGTAGAGGTAGCAACCCCCTTGGTCGGGACCGCAACGCCCTTGAAAGATGTCCGGCATTGTTGTTGCGTCCATCACGGTGAACGTGCTGCTTGTCTCGATGGACATGTTCACGCCGCCGTGCTCGCCGAACTCGTGACGCATGTCAGCCAGCGATTCGATGGGATCAAAACTGTTCATGATCAGTACGCTCCTGGATTATCCGCCCCAAGGGAGTGATTGCGCGTTTCAGCAGCGCTATGCAGGCGAAGACGGTCATTCCGCGTCGACCCCAAAGACGGTGTGTTACAGCAATATCCGTTATTGTGTATCGCCGTATCGAGTCGATTCTCCGGATGAAACGGTGATTCGACCGCTACACAAAAATAGAGCTTGCTCTAGCCAGATGGTTCGACGACTAGCCGCGTGGTACGGTGTTCTCTCTTTTCGTGTATATCTTCCTGAGTCGATGCGCCGGTCGAAATGGCGATCCGACTGATACACAAAAAAAGCCGCCTCTAATAGAACAACGTGAGGATCAAGTTCGGTTCGGCGTGTTTCCCCTCGAAAACACCGATCGTCGACGTCGCAAACTTCACGGTGATGCTCCCGTCCCCATCGATCCACTCGTTGATCTGGGTGTTCATAAACGAAAGCGCAGCGTCACTGAGTTTCGAGTGGAAGGTGCGGCAGCGCGTGGCGGAAATCGCGCGCGTATCGAGTTGACGCCCGTACCGCCCCTCGTCCCATCCGCTTTGAGACTGCCCCAGGGTCGAAGCCGAGGCTGAATGGATTCGACTTTGCGAAAGATCGACGTCAAGTTCGTCGTCATCGTCATCTTCGAACGCTATCGGTGCAAACTCGTCGCCCGGCGCCTCGCCGTCGTGCGACTTCTCATACTCGGCCACGCAATGCGTACAAAGCATCTTGCCGCCCTCATACCGGGCGATCCCGCTGTCGATGTGCTGGCGGTAAATGCTCGCACCGCAACTCTCACACGCTCCGCAGATTTCGCTCATTCGACGCACTCCCGAAAGGTTGAGCCCCGGTTGAAAAACGTCGAATCCGTGGGTGCGACACCGGCGAGTTGCCGCCGACACCGAGGGCGTCGAGCCCGGACCACGCGTTTCTCAACGGACTGCCGGACGGGATTGTACGAGCCCGGCCACCCCGGCGTCAACAAAAAACGGAATCCCATCTGCGCTGATCGAACCGGATACCCGTTCATTGCCTGGCCGCCACCTGTTCACTCCTTGGCCAAGATCTCGCGTTGCCTGTCAACGATCGAGCAGCCGGACGAGGTACCGATCCGGGCGGCGCCGGCTTCTATCATCGCCAGCGCCTGCTCGGGCGTTCGAATACCGCCCGCCGCTTTGACGCGTATCGGCGACACCAGCCGATGCACCAGCGCCACATCATCAATCGTTGCGCCGCCGGAAGCATGCATACCGGTCGAGGTCTTGACGAAATCCGCCTCACCCTCGGCGCAGCAGCGACACCCCAGGACGATCTGGGCCTGCGTCAGCGCCCTCGTCTCAAGGATCACCTTGAGCAACGCCCCGGAGACGCTATGCACGACGCGTGCCACAGACACGATGTCCGCGCGAACGCCCCGGTGGTCGCCCTCGCACAAGGCACCGATATTGGCCACCATATCTATCTCGCGGGCTCCGTCGTCCAGCGCACGCCGCGCTTCCTCAGACTTAACCGACGAAACACTCGCGCCCAACGGGAATCCGGACACGGAAACCACCACCGGACCGCAGTCATCAGCCACGCGACCCGTGAGCGTCTCGAGATGCGCGACCGCACAACGCACCTGCACGGGGTTCACACAGACCCCGAAGAAACCATAGGCGACCGCCTGCTCACACAACAGGGCGATGTCACGACCTGTCGCTTCGGGTCGAAGGAGGGTGTGATCAATGTAGCGAGCCAACGTTTCGCGTGTCATGGGTTCCCTCCGTGCAATGTGAGTGCGTATCTGTGAAGCAAACGGGCGATACCGTCCTCCCTGACCACATAGGCGATGCGGGCGCGCTCGGCGAACGTACCCAGCGCGGGCGCCCGTGACGCCGCACGGTCCACGGTCGCCAGCGCGCGGGCTACGTCCTCGAAGGCAAGGGCTTCTCGATCTGCGATCGCCGCGTGGCATCGCGCGAGCCAGCCGACAACAGCCAGTGAATAGAACAGCGCCGCGTAACCATCAACAACAGGCCAACCGTAATATCCGCCCCCGCACACAGCCCGTCCCTCGATACGAGCCGTAAGGTAACGTTCCAACAAATCGTCGATGCCGGCGATGTCTTGCAAAGCCGGCGTTATTCCTTCGACACGATCAAACCGAACATCACCGTCGAACGCGAACAGCCGCGGTACTACCCCCGCGCCGTGCAGGAACGCCCGGGCGTGTTTGAGTTGCCGGGCACGACGCATCACCTTGAACGCAACGCCTCGGCGCACCTCCGACAAGGACGTATGTTCTCCGTGAGCGAACGCCGACTGGCGCAGGAGCCCGCATTGACGCGGGGTGGGCGACGTGGCGGGCGGTGTGCTGTCCGCGTCAAGCGCACCGAACAGCAGCGTTACAAGCTCAACAAATCGGTCACCGCGAACCTTCTTGAGCCTGGCACCGCACAGTGTCGAAGTCAACCGAGCGCATCCCAGCAGCCGCGCACCCATCGGTCGTGACGCATCATGCACCCACCGCAGCATGTGCCGGTCGAGCGCGTCCAACTCAGCCCGCGTCGCCCGCACGCGGCGCTGAAGATGAACCGGTCTTTCTGCTCGCTCGACGCCCGATTCGAGCGATCGGACCAACCGGGTCAACCACGCCTGATGCCGGGCAACAGGCTCACCCTGATTGCGCAGCGCGCTGGGACAATCGTAGCGAAACGACCTCTGCCACCCCCCGGACACCCGACGGACTGAGAAAGGGAACATGCGGCACGCCAGCGGTTTGGCGTCCTCTCCGTATCGCGCATGAATGGCACACCGGTTGTCGCTGTCGAGAAACACACACGCACCGTCCGCGCGTTTGTTCAGCGCCCAGCTTCGACCCACGCGCACATAAGGCGGGACGGCTAGCTCGTCGCGCCAGTCCTGGGCGTCGATGCGGTCCCGCTCGACCCCGCTAATGTGTACAACAAGATCGCGGCAGCACGCACCACAGGAATGACACGACCACTTCTGCCCGGATATCTTGGGGATGAATACCGGAAGTTCGACGGAAACACTCATGGCACCATTGTTCCGGCTGACGGCGTGCCCGGCAATGGCTTGATTGGCGACCCGGTGAAAAAGCCTGAACAACAAATGTGCCACCGGCAACCCGCCGGTGGAGACACCGGCTCGAAGCGCACGCCGCACCTTGTTCAACAGGCTCCTTACTCGTTTAGCGTTTTCATCTACCGGCCTGTCGTCAATCTAGCCGGTATCGAGACCGGGAAGATCGCGCGGGATAGAGCAAGCTCTCTTTGTGTAGCGGTCGAATCAACGTTTCATCCGGCGAATCGACTCGATTCGGCGATACACAAAAACTGACTATGCTGTAAAAGCAAGCGGCTCGGAACGCAACACGGGGAACGCCCAAGAACTCGCCCGACGCGGCCCCCGTCGTTGCGTGTCGCCGTATCGGGGCGATCCACCTGATCCACCCGATGCACACCGATTCGACCGGTTCATAATAACAGTGGTTGCACCAACCTCAAAAACCCGGAAGACTTGCCGTCAATGCGTGGGGTTCAGGCGGGTTACTTGGACTCGGCCCAGTTCGATCCTCGGGCGATGTCAACGACGACAGGTACGTCAAGCGGAATGGCCCCCTCCATCCGCCGTCGAACCAGTTCCGAGAGCGCGTCGGCCTGCGATTTTGGCGTTTCGAATACCAGTTCGTCATGCACCTGAATCAGCATCTTGCCCTCAACCGTTCCGCTCGAGAGGTCACGGTGGATGTCGATCATGGCTTTCTTGATCAGATCGGCGGCGGAACCCTGTACGACGGTGTTGACTGCCAGCCGCTCGGCCAGGGCACGCTGGGCGGGGTTGCGCGACTGGAGGTCTGCGATGGGTCGGCGGCGACCCAGGATTGTCTCAGCGTATCCGGTCGACTTGGCGCGCTCGACGCACGTCTCAATGAACCGTTTGACACCGGGATACCGTTCGAAGTAACGATCGATGAACGTCCGTGCCTCAACCCTCGATACGCCGATAGACCGGGCCAATCCGAAGGGGGTTTGACCGTAGATGATTCCAAAGTTTACGGCCTTGGCGGCGCTGCGCTGCGCAGGCGTCACCTCGTCGATGGGTACGCCGTTGACCTGAGCCGCGACCGAACGATGCACATCCTGCCCACGACGAAACGCGTCGCACAAAGCATCATCCTTCGAGAAGTGGGCCATCAAACGCAGCTCCACCTGCGAGTAATCGGCTGTGACGAGCAGATGGTCGGCGCCGCCCGCTACAAACGCGCTGCGGATAAGCTTGCCCGTCTCGGTGCGCACCGGAATGTTTTGGAGGTTCGGATCGTTGGACGACAATCGCCCGGTGATCGCCCCGGTCTGATTGAACGACGCGTGCACGCGCCCCGTCGCCTCGCAGACCATGGTGGGGAGTGTGTCCACGTAGGTGCTCTTGAGTTTCGCCAGTTCCCGGTATTCAAGCACAAGACTGGGTATGGGATGGTCCTCACGCGCGGCCAATGCGGCCAGCGT
>CAZWWW010000007.1:0-19695 GCA_964637715.1 uncultured Phycisphaeraceae bacterium
GGGTGGCATGGGCAAACTTGTTTGCCCGTGACTGCCCCGCCAGCAACACGGGCAAACAAGTTTGCCCATGCCACCCGAAAAACAAGGCGTGACAAAGCACTATGCGGAGATAGGAACCAACTACCGTTTTTTTGCTACATGGCGGCATAGGATCTTTGCGGGATACGTCGCAGTACTGGCAGGACTTTCGGGCGCGTATTGGGCAGTACGTGGAGAAAAAACATTGCAACAAGCGATTCTAGAGCAAGCTCTATTGTTGTGTAGCGGTCGAATCACCGTTTCATCCGGAGAATCGACTCGATACGGCGATACACAATAACGGATATTGCTGTAATCGCGTTGTCGTGCCTGACGATCGTTTTTTTTTTGCTCGAGCATCGTAATCGTGATCTCGTGCATGGGGTCCAGAATAGCGGTCAAGCCTGCGAGAGGGGTTTACCGACCGGCGTAGGTATTTGCAATCGCTTCAACACGGATTCGACGATACGCCATAGGTGTATTACACACAGCCGCGCATTGGACCTGTTGTTTTTCTTGGTATTCATTGCGTCCATTATTTGTTTTGCATTTAGTCTTTAGAGCAAAGGTTATTGCATAGCGAGTCGCCCCCTCAATTCCCTTTTTGATAGGGGCCGCCCGGACAGAACGCTACGCGAGAACTGGCTGTGTTGTAGCCTGCTTATCGTTTTCCTGTGCTGGTTCTTCGACTCCCGGCTTAAGTTTGCGGCCTGGAACGCGATAATGGACGACGCGCCTAGTCAACGCCGATTCGTACCGTCGCGTCCACCACCGCCCCGGCGTCGATGCGCAGGCTGGGTGCGGTTATTTCACCGTGAAAAACGCCCGTTTTTGCGATGCGTACCGGTCCTTCAGTGATGGCTCGCCCCTGGACGTTGCCTTTGACGGTTAGCGTAGCCGCTCGAATCGGGGCGACGACCTGCCCCCTCTTCTCAACCACGACGTCGCCGCAGGTAAAGAACTCGCGCACCGCGTAATAGCTCTTGATCTTGTAGTTTTCCAAAACCAGTCGCTTGCGGCAGTGGGTGCAGAAGATAGACATGGCCTTGGTCGACACCTCGTCGACTCCGGCGCAATACGGACACGTAATGGACCTCAGCGTCGGCATACGTTCGACACCACCGTCGGCACGTCAACCGTCCCCCAAACGCCGATCGCCCCTGAACGCGCAGCCCGCACGTTTCGTCTCACTATCGTGACAGCGATCCACCGGGGCGTATGCTTCAACCAGCGCGACGCTGCGCAGCACACCCCCACGTGCTCCGATCGAACAGCAACGAACGCGCAGGCCTTACGGCGTTGGAGCATGGCACCATACAGCCATCTACAACGGCAAGCAGCGAGAGATCTCTGGCAGGACAAAGACCCCCCGTTGAGGAGAACATGGATTCTCTTTGTCCGATCAGAGAAACATCTCGGAGGGGCGCCAAGAAAGCCTATGCACGCCCCGTCTAAACCGCTGTGACCGCCACCGGTTACTTTCGGGCACCGGCCAGCGGGGCGTTTTGCTTGGGCTTCATCGCCGGGACGGACGACGCGGGATGCGAAACCGATTTTATGGTTCCGTCTCTTGGATTCTTGTTCTGCCCGTTCACCCCGACGACGCACCGCCCGATGAGCACTGCGCCCTCTTCCACCTCGAGCCGCTGGGCCTGTACGTCCCCCTCCAACCGGGCGGACGACGAGAGTTGCACGCGCGTTTTTGCGTCGATATTGCCTTTGACCTGCCCCTCAATGCGGATCGTGCCGGTCTTGACGTCGCCGTTCAGCGTCGCCCCTTCGGCCACGAATAATTCGCCGCCGCTCTTGATCTCTCCGTCGAACTTACCGAGCAGACGGACGCTTTTTTCAAACTCAAGATGGCCCTTGAAAACGGCATCAGCCCCTATCGTCGTGGGGAAATCGTTCGTTGAATCAGCCATGGTGACCCTCCCTGTGGTTAATGTTTTGGCGCTGTGACCCGGCCTCCCCCCGTGGGTTCCATCGAGGCCGAGGCTCGGATTATACGCGCCCCTTCGAACCGTTCAACACGGCCTTCTATAACCGTTTAATAAGGGGACTCGTGCACGATGGTCGGAAGTGTGGGTCCAGGGGCATGCTACAGCATTCTCTGTTATTGTGTATCGCCGCTGCGCGTCGATTCGCCGGATGAAACATTGATTCGACCGCTGCACAACAATAGAGCTTGCTCTAATGAAGCCTTGCCCGCCAGGCGCGACTACACCGATGTCGGTTCTTGTATACCTACCCATCCTGTCCCCTCCATTTGAAAAGTGTGGGTTAAAGGGTCGGCCCGGTAGGCGTTATCCTGCGTTGCGCTTGCGATCGGAGGGACGCTGTCAGACTGGATCGCTACCCGCCTGGAAAACACTGTCCAAGACTTCAAGTACGGTACGCCGTCAGGAGTTGTGGTTGCTTGAGTAGGGAGAGGCGGCGTACCGCGGTATGGATCAAACGGGCGGTCCAATTCGATCGGGACCATCCAGGGTTCTTAACCCGCCAGCACGCGAGCCATCGCCTCCTTGACCCGCTCTTTCTCGAACGGTTTGACGACGTAATCCACCGCGCCGAGCTTCATAGCTTCCATGAGCCGTTCGCGCTGGTCGATCGCGGTAATCATCACAATCTTCGCCCTGGGGTCTTTCTCGCGGATGTCGCGCAGCGCCTCGGTTCCGGTTCGCTCCGGCATGACAATGTCCATCGTCACCACGTCCGGAGCGAGCTGCTCATAGAGTTCGCCCGCTTCTATTCCGTTGCAGGCCTCGCCGACGATTTCGCAACCGAGGTCAACCAGGATGTTCTTGATCATGTGGCGCATAAACTTCGCGTCATCAACGATCAGCACTCGAGTCGACACATAAACCTCCTTCGCAGGTTCCCGGCCCTGACTAAATAATCTCAGCAGGCTGCCCGATAATCTCTACGCTGACCTCCCCCGTCGCGGGATTCAGCATCATCTTTCTTCCCTTCGTTCCCCCCAGCGCCGACGCCGCCACACGAAGCGCGTGATGGCGCAACCGCTCACGGACCGCCTCGGCGTTGCGGTTGCCAAGCGTTCCAGACGACGCTTCACCGAACATCGCGGCGCCGCCGGCAATTTTTACGCGCAGTCGCGACCGCACCGCTCCCTCGGCGAGCACCTGCTCCAACAGCAGATCGACCGCGGTATCGGCGAATTTTCCGGGTTGCCCCTGACCCTGCGTTGAGTCCGGGAGCATGACATGAGCCATGCCCCCGATCTCGAGATGCCGGTCGTAGAGGGCGATCCCGACGCACGAGCCCAGTACAGTGCGTATTTGTTCGGGCGCATGCACGACGCGCAGCTCAGCTATGCCGAGCGAATGCACCGAAGTTGTCGCTTGGTAATGCGCCGTGCCGGTTCGGCAAATCGTGGCGAAAGCGTTAGACGTCAAGCCCCCATCTCCTCATACTCTGTACCCGCGAACGCATCCAACAAACGCAGCGTCGACGGCGACGGTAGTACGAACATGAGCCAATCGACGGTTCGATCTGCAACGACGAATTTCGTTCGCGCCAACAATACGTCGTCGCTCAATAACGCCTGCTCCGATAGCAAACTGTCCATCACCGCACCGGGCAGGTCATAAATGAACTGCGGCGCCTGAATCTCCATGGGCGTGTTCAACCAACCGGCCCAACTGTTGACGAACGACGAGACGATGATGTTACCGGTTTCCTGAAGACAGGAACGTTCCATCTCGTCCAACTTCGTGCAGGTGCCTTTCGGTTGGTCACAAACCAAATCCACGAGCTCTCTCGCGTTGTTCTCTGAGATAGCCAGCAGTGCATGACCGTGCGCTTCAAGACCGAGCGGAACGTGCAGCGCTGCGATCGGCTCGTTTTCATCAAAGAGATCGCAGACGTCAGCGATCGGCAGCCGTTCGATATCAGGCGAGGCCAGGCGCACGCCGCGTTTGAGCCATTTCGATACCGCGCGGGATGCGTCGAACGCGCCGTTCACTGCGAGCGAGCGCAGGCTGTTGAACCGG
This sequence comes from uncultured Phycisphaeraceae bacterium, assembly GCA_964637715.1. Classification (GTDB taxonomy): domain Bacteria; phylum Planctomycetota; class Phycisphaerae; order UBA1845; family UBA1845; genus CAZWWW01. Next base: position 4,029 of record CAZWWW010000007.1, read on the forward strand.
ACACGGCCGCCGCCGCACTGCGTCTGCATGAGCTGCAGGGACGCGGCTGAGGGGAGCAGCATGAGGCGCCAGTCGAGCTTTTGATCCCCCATCTGGAAGTCCGTGCGCGTAACGAAGAAACTGTCGCTCGAGGCCGCAAAATCAGTCAGCAGACTTCCTATGACCGAACACGCCATATCACACGCGAACCCGGGCGCCGTCGGTTCGACGCGCAAATCCATGCACTTGGCCAAGCTGTTGGCGTAGGCGCTGCACACGATGTTGCCGGTCTCCTCGAGCGCCGACTGCTCGATCTCGTCGAGCACTATGGACGTTCCGATCGGTTGCTGCATGATGACGTCCGCCAGCGCCAGCGCGACGGTTTCGGGAAACGCCAGGAGCATGTGCCCGCTTACATCTCCGGAAAGTGGTAAGTGGATGGCGGCGATCACGGACTCCGGGTCGCCGATCACCGAATAGGCGTCGGAAAACGCTACCTCGTTAAACCCGGTGCTTGTGAGACTGACCCCGCGTTTGAGCCACTTCGACAGCGCGCGGGATGCGTGAAACGCACCGTTGACAGCCACGGTACGAAGCGCATCGGCAACGGATTGATCCAGTGTTTGTGCAGTCATGGTGGTCTCTAGGCGTTGGCCGGTGTCAGTTCGTCGACCTGCGGCTGTTCCATCTTGGTCCGCCCCGAACGCTCGAGCATCGCGCCGACGTCGAGAATGAGCGACACCGTCCCGTCCCCGCGAATCGACGCGCCGGCGATCCCTCTGACGTTTCGATAGTTCTCGGCGATCGATTTGATCACCACGTCCTCCTGACCGTACAGCTCATCCACAACCAAACCGATCCGCTGTTGTTCAAATCCAATAATCACGAGCGTTATCTCGTCGTCGTCCCGTGTATTGGTCTGAAGCGCTGACAGTTTCGCACCGAAGATGTCCTCAAAAAACGCGATCGGGACAATACGTTCACGGACCTGAATGACAGCTCGTCGCTGGACGTATTTTATGTCGGACTTCTTGACCGTGATGATCTCTGCGACGGTCTCAAGCGGTACCGCATAGACCCCGTCACCGATGCGCGCCACCATTGACGTCAAAATCGCGAGCGTTAACGGCAACTTGATTGTTACGTGCGCACCCTGCCCTTCCTTCGATTCGATATCGACGCTGCCGCTGAGTTTGTCGATCTTGTTAATGACAATATCCATGCCCATGCCGCGTCCCGAAAGGTCGGTCACGGTGGCGGCTGTGGAGAACCCCGGCTTGAACACATACTGAACCAGCTCGTGCTCGGACATGGCTTCGACCTGCTGCTCGGTCGCCAGTTCGCCTTCGATGATCTTTTGCTTGACGCGCTCGATGTTCACACCCGCACCGTCGTCGGTGACTTCGATGCAGATGCTGTTGCCGCGGTGGCAGGCTTCGAGAATGACCGTGCCCACCTCCGGCTTGCCGCTGGCCACACGCACCTCGGGCATTTCGATACCGTGGTCCACGCTGTTGCGCACCATGTGGGTAAGCGGATCACCGAGTTCGTCGATCATGCGTTTGTCGAGCTCGGTGTGTTCGCCGCGAAGCACGAGCTCCACTTTCTTGCCGCTCGATTTGCAGATATCGCGCACGACGCGGCGGAACCGGCTGAACAGCGGACCGACCGGAACCATGCGCGTCCCCATGATTCCTTTCTGGATTCCGTCCGACACGCGCGTCAACCCGTGCAGCGCTTCCTCAAAATCGACCATCGACGTACGCAGCTCGTGAACCCGCTCAACCATCGACCGTACCGTCGTGAGGTTGTGCTCGAGGTGTTTTAGCTGGGCGTGAATCCCCTCCATCACATGGGGATCGGCACTACAATCCGCCAGTTCATCGACCCGCTTGACCAGCGTGTTCATGCCGTGATTCATATCGTCTACGAGATAACCGAGGTTTTTCCCGTTGAACAGCCCGCGAAACTTCGCCCCGATCTGCGTAAAGCGAGCCCGGTTGATCACCAGTTCGCCGCCCAGATTCATCAGTTGATCGAGGCGTTCTTGATCAACACGGAGCGTTTCGGTGGTCTTGTGGGGCACGCTTTCGGATCGGGCGCCCGTCGCACTGCGACCCGCCGTGGGCTTGCCCGATCCCGATCGCGGGGCACCTTCGGACCGTGTGCCTTTCGACGCAGCGCTTGGCTTCGACGCGACGGCAGGCTTCGACGCGGCGGGCGAAGATGGTTCAGTCGAATCGGCGCGCGGCGGCGCTGTGGTCTCTTTTGTCTGTTGCCCGGGTTTCGCCGCTTCATCAGGTAGCGCGGCTTCGGGCTCTGTCGTTGATTCGTCGGACGTTCTTTCCACGGTAACCGACGACACCCCATAGGCACTGACGAGCGTTTTCAGTTCGTTGGGAACAACGGCGGCCTGTACGATGAACGTCACCGCAAGCAGCGGCTCGTCCAGATCCAGCGCATCCAGGTCCGGCGTTGTCGAAACGACGGTGCCGATGTCGGCCAGCTTGTTGTTGATTACAAACGCCTGAATCGATGCGTCGGTGCTGTCCGGCGCGAAGGTTACCGCAACGGAAAGTGTTACCTCCTCGTCATACCGTTCCGATTCCGGTTCTGGCTCATTCGCACCCGGATCGTCAGGCGATGCGCCGTCTGTTGCTTCCGGGGCAGGGTCGGGATTCGATACTGACGTGACCGTGTTCGTCGCCGCTAAGCCCGCCGCAGCGTCGCATTCCGAAAGGATGCACACCTCAAGTTCACCGATCAAATCGGACGCGTCGATGTCCTGCATGTTCCCCGCCTTCAGCTCTTCCACGGCGGAACGAAGGCGATCGACCGTTCGAAACACCAAGGCTATCAACGCATCGGACAGCTTGAGGGTTCCATTGCGCAGTCGATCGAACGCAGTCTCCAACTCGTGCGTTAACCGGTTCATGCCGGCAAACCCGGCTGCACCGGACGCCCCCTTTATGTTGTGCGCACAACGGAAGACGCTGTTCAACAGTTCTGAATCGCCGGGGTTCCGTTCCAATCCGAGCAAACCCTCGTTCATCTCGTCGAGCGATTCGATGGTCGTTTCGATGAACAAGGAAAGCAGTTCGGGGTTGTTGAGGATTTCGTTGTCAGCCATCGGCAGCGCACCGCCGGGCGGCGAGGCGGTCTCAGAGCCGGTCGACTGGGGCGCGTTGTCATCGGTCGCCGACGGATTCGATTGCAGTTCCACATCCAACTCCGCTAGAAGATCGTCGATGTTGATTTCTGTTTCGGTTTCGTCCGACAAAACGGCGATGAGCGCCTTGAGTCGATCAAACACCCGAAACAGCAGTTCAAAGCTGCTGCCGTTCAACGAACGCTTGCCCATGCGGACATGATCGAAGAGCGTTTCCATGCGGTGGGTAAGCTCTTTGATCTGGTCGAACCCGAACGCCGCAGCCAACCCCTTCAAACTGTGCGCCGCGCGGAACATCGAGTTCATACGCTCGGGAGCCTCATCCGTCGACAAGCTCAACGTGCCCGTACCCGCCTGCGACTCAAACTCCATAAGTCCGGCGTCCAGCATTTCCAGGTACTCCGGGGCTTCGTCAAGAAACCCTGCGAGCAGTTCGGGCGTGATTTCAGTCGGGGCACTCATAGGCGCAACACCTCTATGGGGCGGTCGATTCCGCAGTGGGTTTGTGATACCAGTTGGGCGCCATCGGCGTCATACCGAGTCGCTCCGACAGCGCCGGTGTCGTACGCACCGGATCAACGTCACCAATGACAAGATGCCCGCCCGGAACCAGCGCGTCGGCTACATTGGTGAGCACGCGCTGCTTCATCGGCAGATCGAAATACATCAGCACGTTGCGAAGGAAGATGAGGTCGAACCGTGCATCGGGCATCGGGTCGCGCAGGTTGTGAAACTCGAACTTGACCATGCAGCGGATCTTCGGGTCGAGCAGATACCCGCGCTCCTGATGGTCGAACCACTTGTCGCGCAGCGGTTTCGGCATCTGCGCGACGGCATAATCCGTATACACCCCCGCTTTGGCCCGATCGAGCATGTTCTTGCTGATATCCGTACCGACGACTTGCACCTTCCACGCTCTGAAGTTCGGCAGGTCTTCAGCCACGCACATCGCCGCCGTATACGCCTCCTCGCCACTGCTGCTGGCCGCGCTCCACACGCGGATCGACTTCGATCCGGCGCTGGTTTTGGCTTTAACGGTGTCGGGAAGCCACGTCTTGCGAAACGCGTTCCACAGCCGTTCGTTGCGGAAAAAGTAGGTTTCGTTTGTCGTGACGGCGGACAGGAACTCCGGCAGTTCCTTCTCGCAATGAACGCGGTCGCGGAGTAGCTGATAGTAGGCTTCGAACCCGTCGAGACACAGCGCCCGCACTCGTTTTCTCAGGCGGTTGCTCAGCAGGGTCAACTTCTGTTCAGGAAGATGTATCCCTGTGAGCTCATAAACCAGCGACGCAATGCGCTTGAATTCCGACGCGCTCAGCTTGACGTTCTGTGTCGCGGTCGACGGCGCCACTGTCTTTGCGTTTGCCACTAAGTCAACTCCTTCCGCACCACGAAGAGGCTGCGGTCCCGCAGGTACGGGTCACACCTTGCGTGCGGCAACGGCTAGAGCGTTCTCTGATATTGTGTATCGCCGAATCGAGTCATCTGACCGGATGAAACAGTGATTCAACCGTTACACCTAATAGAGCTTGCTCTATCCTGCCTGTGAACACGCCGGCTTCATCCCCGGTCTCATACATTCGGCAACGAGCGGCCGGCGCATCGCTACGACGGAACACGCTGTGGGACCGCCGTCGACGTGCCCGCCGCTAGTAAGCGGCACCCCAAACGGGCGGGCACGCTGCCCGTCAGCCGGAATAACAAATACGTGCGAAACACTACACGTCCTGCTCAGTGTCCAACATTCGATCGACGCAAAGCTGAATGACCAGGCGATCCTCGAGCTTGGCCAGTCCGTTAATGAACTCACGCCCCACACCCGTAAACCCCGACGAAACCGGTTCGATCTGACTGTCCCTAAGACGAAGCACTTCCTCAACGGCGTCCACAACGACGCCCATCGTCTTGCGGCCGACGTTGAGTACGACGATCCGCGACCGGCCCGTATCCGACCTGCGTTCAAGACCGAAGCGCGTGCCCAGATCGATAATGGGAATCACATTGCCACGCAGATTCGTCAATCCGCGAATATAGTCGGGTACCGACGGCATGGGCGTGACGGGACCGATCAGGATAATCTCCTGAACGTGCATGATGTCCACGCCGTACACCTCCGCGCCGAGCCGAAAACTGACAATCTGTGACGTGGCCTCGTCGTGGCGGGAATCACCATCAACTGCTCCGTCCGACTTCGCGCTGGCTTCGAGCAATGTGGTTGACATCGGATCGCTCTCACAAAAAAACAGCAAACAACGCAAACACGGGATCGGTCGCACGAACTCAGCAAGACCGAACCACGTCGCAACAACGAGCACAGAACCAATCGGGCCCACCCGCCGAACACCGTACGACGCGCCCGAAACCTTCAGTAAACGAATGACACAGCGTTGAAGCGTGTCGAATCGCCCAACCGGCCGCGGATAGCCCAATGTCGCATCGGGTTCGGCGCGCGTCGTCTTGAATCCAAAAACACGCCCATCGCTTTGCGACTATCGAAAGGAAAGGCAGGCAATCAGAACCGTTGCGCGCACTACGGGAAAACCCGTGACACAGACTGGCATCGCGACCGATAAGGTTCCCTGATGCCCGATCTGCCGCTATCCGACACGCGATGAAAACAACGACTCCGAAGCGTGCGCGGTAGGCGCGGTCAAGCGTTCAGTACGCCGCGGATCACGTCGATAGAAAACGCGGGTGACTACGGTGTGCTTCGTGGCATTCGACGACGGGAATCGATGAGCGATTCGGTTATTCAAGAGTAGCTTGGGAGGCTTTCAGGTATGGACGTTCGTTATGTGAACGCTTTCGTTCGGTCGATTCGCAATACCTTCGAAACCATGTGTGGAATGAGCGTGACCGTCGGCAAGCCCCATCTAAAAACGAGCGATAAGCCCGCCGCCGACGTATCGGGAGTAATTGGCTTTTCCGGCGACGCAGCCGGCAGCGTTGTGCTTCATTTCGAGTTCGACGTGGCATCCAAGATCGCCAGCGCGTTTGCTGGTATGGAACTCAATCAGGAAAGTGAGGACTTCGCCGACGCCATCGGCGAGTTGGCCAACATGGTAGCCGGCGGCGCAAAAGCCCAGTTTAAGGGATTGAACATTTCCATATCCCTTCCTAACGTGATCGTTGGAAAAGACCACAATGTTTCTGCGTCAAAATCTTCACCCAGGCTCGTTGTTCCGTGCGAGACGCCCGCAGGCGTGTTCTGGGTCGAAATGGGCATGGTGCTCAGTAAGGCACCCGTCGCAGTGTCGGAACCGGGCACGGTAGCAGGAGTCAGCGCGTGAAAATCCTTCTTGTAGACGATTCGCGAACCATCCGGAACATCCAAAAGAACGTGCTTAAACAGCTCGGTCATACGGATATCGCTGAGGCGGAGGACGGCGTGCAGGCCCTTGGCCATTTTCCCCAAGACGTACCGGACCTCATGCTTGTCGACTGGAACATGCCGAACATGGACGGCATTACGCTGGTGCGTAAAGTTCGAGAGACCAACAAGACCGTCCCGATCATCATGTGTACGACGGAAGCGGAAAAGTCGCGCGTGCTGGAAGCGATCAAGGCCGGTGTGAATAACTACGTGGTAAAGCCCTTTACCGTCGAATCGTTGGGCGAAAAGATCAACCAGACCATGGCCAAAGTCGCATCAGCAGCTTCCTAACCGGAGCGGAGGCGAACATCGTGCCGCCGCGAACCCTCGCTCAGGCTCGCTACGACACCGCCCCGTCCTTTCGTTTGACCTTGACAGATCGCCGGCGCGCGTTCGCGGCTGACGACAACGCCAAACCCGTGGCCTCATCCACCGGTTTCGGAGCCTTAAGCAGTCGCTCACGCAAGATCCGACCGACCTTGAACTTCACGCACCGCCGCTCCGGGACGGGGACTTTCTCCAGGGTCTTGGGGTTCTGTGCTTCTCGTGGAGCACGCACTTTCGTCTCAAACACGCCGAAGTCGCGGAACTCCAAACGGTTGCCATCCACGAGTTCATCAACAACGGAATCCAGAAACGCCTGTATGACGCGCTTGGCCAGTGTGCGTTTGCAACCCTCACGGTCGGCAATTCTGTCGATCAACTCTTTCTTTGTGACGGTTGCCATAATGAAGCCCTACTACCTGCCCGTAAACAGCTTATTTATCCCGCTAGCAGCCAATCATCAAGTTAACAACCAGGTTGAACTGAGACGCACAGTCACGCGATCCTCGTCCGGTGCCCAGCACGGCGACGTCGCTCGCGCCAAGCCGGTCGGCTGATTCGCCAGCGCCGATTTGCCAACGGTTCTGAAGAAACGGACGCACTTCAGCGTAGTACCCGAAATAAGAAAACGCAATTGACCGTCAGACGAATCGACGAGCCTGATCGTCACAAGTCATCTTACCGTAAGGAGTTCCGGTTCGCAACGGCACGCTGACCGCCCCGGAGCACGGCGATTTTTGAGGCGGGATCGGGGAAATGGGGCGACGCCCCTCGACACGCCCTCGGAAACACGGTGACGGCGCGGGCGTTGTCTGATACGGTGTATCGGTGAATCGAGTCGTTCTACCGGATGAAACGGTTATTCAACCGCTACACAATAACGGAGCTTGCTCTATCGTCGGCGCGTGCCCTTTCTGGTTGAGCTGAACCGGCGGTAGGTGTAGTCCTGTGAGGAGTCGGAAAGACCTTGAACGTCGCTGATGTATTCGCTAAAGGTGATCTGCTCGCTGGAATTGTCGAACGCGGTGGTGGAGGGCCAGTCGGACCGAGGTGTGTCGTAGGTTACGACGCCGGCGCTACCCGGGGCGAACAAGAGGTTCTTTTGATTATCGGCCCCAACGATCCCTTGCTGCGGACCGGCAGCGCAGCCCGGAAGGACGATCATCGCCCCGAGCCCGGCCAATGAAAGAGTGGCTACCACCAGTTTGTTTGATCGCTGTTTCAATCCGCCGCCTTACAATCAGCGCCCGGCACGGGTGAGCGGACAACGGCAACCGCCGTTTCTCTCTCTGCCGCCCGCACATTGTCGTGCCAACCGGGTTCGCCCACGAATCGTAGTCCTAATCCGCCCAACCTTCTGCAGGCCACCCAGATGGTCGGGCGGTGTGCACCGAGTTCACTTGGAGGAAGATGGCAGGGAATATGCCTGGGTCTTCACGGAACGTCGCGGTCCGATCATGCTACGTCTTGGACACCTTGGCGCGGGGCAAGAGCGACATTTGGTAGGGATTCACATCATTACGGGTTGCGCCGATACGTACACTTTTGACCACGATCCCTGTTGACGGGCTACAACCTCGTGGTGCGTGCTCTGAAAAGCACCGGATTTGCGATGATGCGTTTTTCGACCGAGAATGTTGATTCATTCGCAAAAACTCCAAATCGCTGGAAAAACCCGGCCCTGACGCTATCGCCCAAAGGGGTGATGTCGCCGGAAACGGGGTTTCTACGAGTGAATCAATGTTCGCGGACGAGCGCGATCGACCATCGGAGCTTGTGTGGCCGCCACGAATCCGTCTTGTCCGGTAGGTTGATTGAATACGGCCACGCACTGTTTTGAAGCTGCGACGGGACGGATAGGTTCCATGATGGAAACAGGATGGTTCGCAATCGGATTCGTGGTTGGGCTGGTGGTCGCCAGCGCGGTGGGCATCTTCCTGCACCGGCGTGCGCTGGCGGTTGCGAAGCGGTTGTCGGACCAGGCTGCCGCCGATCGGGAGGCGCAGCAGCAGCAACTGATCGAGACCATGCGGCGCGAATTCGCTGCTCTGTCGCGCGACGCCCTGTCCGCGAACACGGACGATTTCCTGAAACTCGCCAAGACCCGCTTCGAGCAACAGAGCGTTGAGGCTGAAAAAGTTCTCGATACAAAAAAGAAGCTAATCGATTCGCGCCTCGAAGATATGGGTACCCGCTTGCAGCGCATCGATACGGTCCTTCGAGAGGTCGACAAGCACGGGGCTGAGTCGCACGCCTCACTCAAGACGGAGCTTCACCGGGCTACCGACGCCACGAACCGTCTTCACGATACCACGGCCCAACTGAACGCCGCGCTGACTAACCCGCAGCGCCGGGGTCAATGGGGCGAGCGCATGGCCGAGGACGTTTTGCGGCTTGCCGGTTTCATCGATGGGGTGAACTATCGCAAGCAGCAATCGGCCGTCGGCGGTAATCGACCGGACTTTACGTTTCCGCTGCCCGGCGGTCAAAAGGTGAACATGGACGTCAAGTTTCCTCTGGGCAATTACCTCAAAATGCTTGATGCGCAAGACGAAGGGGCGCGGAACGGATTTCGGGCGGCGTTCCTCAAGGACGTGCGCCAGCGCGTTCGGGAGGTCGTCAGCCGTGAGTACATCGATCCGGCGTCCGGGACGGTGGATTACGTGCTTGTGTTTATTCCCAACGAGCAGGTCTACGGATTCATTCACGAACACGACGCCGCACTGCTTGACGACGCACTGCGTCAAAAGGTTGTCCTCTGCGCCCCGCTGACGCTGTACGCGATCCTGGCGGTAATCCGGCAGGCCAGTGAAAACTTCCGACTGGAACAGAGTGCCCGGCAAGTCATCGAACTGTTGGCCGATTTCAAGAAACAATGGGGCAAATATGTCGAATCGATGGACAAGCTGGGTCGGCGACTCGAAGACGCCATGAAGGACTTTACCGATCTGACCGGAACCCGCACACGTCAACTGGACCGCCAACTGGACAAGATCGATGCGATTCAGGCCGCCACGGAGTCGATGGACGGCGACCAACGAATCGCGGCACCGGCGCCATCCTCATCGATGAACAGGGCTCGTGGACCGGATGAAGGCTGAACACAAATCTGATTCGTTCGTAAAAACTCCGAATCGCTGGAAAAACCAGCCCTGACGCTATGGCCAAAGGGGGTGATTTCGCCGAAAACGGGGTTTCTACGAGTGAATCATATTTGATAGAGGTCTTTGATGGGCCGCGTTCCCGAATATGTATCGCGCAGACAATGGAGATTGTGTGTGGCGCTGCTGGCGATCGGTGCTATGAACTGGGTCGTACCGCGTGTACTCCCGCTGTTGGACATTCCCAAACTGCGTCTCGCGCTCGCGGCGATTACATTTCTCTGTGGCATCGTGTTGATAGCGGTATTTACCCTCTGGGCGTATCGAGTGCGTCAACGAGTCCGCGTCGCCCATGCCCGCATCTGTCCAAAGTGCGGTTATGATCTGCGCGGGTCACCGTACGATGCGGGCACCTGTCCGGAGTGCGGGCAAGACTACTCATGCCAAACGCTGGAGGAAGCGTGGTATCGATTCCGGCGCAACGCGTGAACCGTCCTTCAGAGCAGCGCCCGTTCGAAGGCGCTCCGGTACACATTCGAATATCGCCCCCTTACGGTCTAGCTCTGTTGGTGTAAAGGGTCTTGTCGCCGCTCGACGCGTACCGAGCCACGCTGCTGTTGCGGGGCATCAAGGCATGAAAAAAGGGAACCCAGGCTCGCCGATACCTGGGTTCCCAGGGCCCGAATCCACCCCCCGATGGGGCGCATCCGTAGCACTGCTGAGCCTATCGTCGCGGCGGTACCTGCGCTTTAGCTAGGGCGAAACCCGCTACACGCGTCAGGGGAGCAGCGTCCATGCACCCGGCCCGTTCGCGGTCCGATCATGTGCGGTTATAGTACGCACTGTAAGCGCCGCGGGCTGGGGGGGCATACTCGCGTGTAACGGCTTGTAGGTCGAAACGCATCGATATCTCGCGGCGTTGCGCAGGCTGAAGCCCGCGGCTCAGGACCCTGGACTGATTGGTGGTCCAGGATCCGCAGCCTACTGCACCTACAATATGATCGCGCTGGCGTAACGAACCGGGAGTGTTAGATGGCGTTTGTGAAGGTTGATCCGAAAGCTGATTTCCCCGCCATGGAGCGGGAGATTCTCACGTTATGGGATGAGACGCGTGCGTTTGATCGGCTGCGCGAACAGAACCGAGGCAAGCCGAAATGGTCGTTTCTTGACGGGCCGATAACGGCCAACAATCCGATGGGCGTGCATCATGCCTGGGGTCGGACCTACAAGGACATTTACCAGCGATACAACGCATCGCTCGGGCGAGAGCTTCGCTATCAAAACGGGTTCGACTGCCAGGGCTTGTGGGTCGAGGTGGAGGTCGAGAAAGAGCACGGGTTTGGCTGCAAGAAGGACATCGAGACGTACGGTATTGATACGTTCGTCAATGAGTGCAAGGCGCGGGCCGGGAAGTTCGCGGCGATCCAGACCGAACAATCAAAACGTCTTGGGTATTGGATGGATTGGGACCATTCGTACTACACGATGTCCGACGAGAACAACTACGGCATCTGGGCGTTCCTCAAAAAATGCCACGAAAAGGGGCTGATCTACAAGGGCAAGGATGTCATGCCCTGGTGTCCGCGTTGTGGTACCGGCATCAGTCAGATGGAAATGAACGAGGGCTACCGCGAGGTGCCTCATACGTCGGTGTTCGTGAAGTTTCCCATCCGCGACCGCCGGGGTGAGAACCTGCTGGTCTGGACCACCACGCCGTGGACGCTCAGCTCGAACGTCGCGGCCGCCGTCAAGCCCGACATGAAATACGTAAAGGTCAGGTCGGGGGATGAGTACTACTATGTCGGCAAGACCAACTTTGAGAACGCGCGGACACACCCGGTTCAACAGGCGGACGCGTCGAAACTCGTGGGGCTCATGTCGATCCAGGCGATGTTCAAAAACAGAGGCCCCTTCGAGATCGTGGAGGAGGTGGATGGGGCATCGCTCGTCGGTTTGACGTATGACGGACCGTTCGACGGTTTGGACGGCGCGAAAGAGGCTGTCGATGCGCATCGGGTCATCGCCTGGGAGATGGTCACCGAGTCGGAAGGGGCGGGTATCGTTCACATCGCACCGGGCTGCGGCAGCGAAGACTATCACCTGGGGAAAGAGCTGGGCCTGCCGCAGATCGCGCCGTTGTTCGAGGACGGGCGCTTTCGACCGGAGTTCGGTCTTCTTGCCGGGCAGCGCTTCGACACGGTAGCCGATCAGGTGGTCAACGATTTGAAAACACGCGGCGTGCTCTTCGCCAGGGAACAGTATCACCACCGCTATCCTCACTGCTGGCGCTGCAAGGACGAGCTTGTGTACCGACTGGTCGACGAGTGGTTCGTCAATATGAATTGGCGCGAGCGGATCATCAACGCCGCCCGACAGGCGACATGGATTCCCTCGTGGGGTCTGGATCGCGAGATCGACTGGCTGAGCAACATGGGCGACTGGATGATCTCGAAGAAGCGCTACTGGGGTCTGGCGCTGCCGATTTGGGAGTGCCACGATTGCGGCCATTTCGACGTCATTGGTGGCCGCGAGGAGCTCGAGGCGCGGGCGGTCTCGGGCTGGAAGGAGTTCGAGGGTCACTCGCCGCACCGTCCGTGGGTGGATGGGGTGAAGATCCGGTGCGCGCAGTGCGGGCAGGAGAACGTGTCGCGTGTCAAGGACGTGGGCAATCCCTGGCTCGACGCGAGCATCGTGCCGTTCTCCACGATGGGCTATTTTTCGGATCGAGCCTACTGGGAGCAGTGGTTCCCGGCGGATTTTGTGGTCGAAGCGCTGCCGGGTCAGTTCCGCAACTGGTTCTACGCCCTGCTGGCGGTCAGCACGATGATGGTCGATCGGGCGCCGTTCAAGGTGCTCAAGGGGCATGGGCTGGTCGTCGACGACGCGGGCAAGCCGATGCACAAGTCGGACGGCAACGCGATCTGGTTTGACCAAGCGGCTGAGGAGTTCGGCGTCGACGTGATGCGCTGGCTGTATGCGGCGACCGCGCCGGAGCGCAACGTCCTGTTCGGCCCAAAGCACTGCGACGAAGTGCGCCGCGAGTTCATCTTAACCTGGTGGAACGTCTACGCCTTTTTCTGCAATCTCGCCCGGGTGGATGGGTTCGACCCGAATGAGCACGGAGCGTCTAACGAGGAACGCACACGGCTCGACCGCTGGATTCGGTCCGATCTGAACCGGCTGATGCGCGTCGCCCATGAAGCCTACGCCGGGTTCGACGTAGCCCGGTTCTGCGCCGAGGCACGATCGTTCGTGGATTCGCTGAGTACCTGGTATGTGCGCCGTTCCCGGCGGCGGTTCTATGGCGCCGAATGGTCGGCGGACAAACGCGCCGCTTATGCCACGTTGTATGAAGTCATCACAACGCTTAACCGGCTCGTGGCGCCGATCATCCCGTTTATGTCCGAGGCGATGTATCAGAATCTCGTCGTCGGTACCGCGTCGGAGGTTCCGCCGAGTGTCCATCTGACTCCGTTCCCCGAGGCCGATGACGGGCTGATCGACGATTCGCTTTCGGAGGATGTGGCGGCCTCCATTCGGCTTGTATCGCTGGGTCGGGCGGCGCGCAAGATGTCCAAGCTCAAGGTGCGCCAGCCGCTTGCGGGTCTGATTGTGGTTCCCTCTAATGACGCGGAGCGCCGGGCGGTGGAGTTGTTCGAAGATCACTTTCTTGACGAATTAAACGTTAAGTGCGTTTCGGTTCGCGACAGCGCGGATGACTTGGTCAGCGTGCGGGTCGAGGCGAACATGAAGACGATCGGACCTAAGTTCGGACGTGACGTCGCCCAGGCGCGTGAGGCGATCGCGAAACTGAACGGCGCGGAGGTCGCCCGGGCGATCGAGTCCCAAGGAAGTTTCCCGTTGAGGCTTCCGTCAGGAACGACCGAGCTCGTTGCCGAAGATGTTTCCATTTCAAGGGTGTACGCTGACGGTTGGGCGGGCGCGGCTGACGGGCGTACGTTGGTTTTGCTTGATACAAAACTAACACCCGAGCTCCGCAACGAAGGCATCGCGCGCGATATAATCCGCAATGTCCAAAACCTCAGGAAATCGGAGGGGTTGGAAATCGCCGACCGCATCCGTCTCAGCCTGGTGACGAATTCGGAAGCGCTGGCGACGGCGATCGAGGCGTTCAAGGATTATATCGCGGGCGAGACACTGGCTGTTTCAGTCTCGTTGGATGCACTCGATGGTCATGCGGCACAGAGCGTTGTGGCTATCATCGGCCCCGAACACGAAGTGGCCATTACACTCGCAAAGGTGGGCTGAGGCATGCCACGCTGCGTGCGGCGGACGGCGGTACAAGCTCACGGGCACTAGACACAAAGGGAGCGGGGCACTGGGCGTTGGATCAGGTGTCCCCCCATTAACGGGAGCGTGTCTTATGGATTATTCGAACGATGCACGACCACCGGAACTTGACCGTTGGGACGTCCCATCGCGCCCTATGCGACCGCGCCGCCCGCACTGGACGGCCCTGTTTGCGGTGTGGGTCGTTGTGTTTCTTGTCGTGTGGACGCTGGTCCGCTCTCAATCAACGTCGTCGCTGCTGGATCCCACGGCCGAGGCACGCGACATCACGCCGCGCGGCAGCCTGCTGCCGGAGGAGCAGCAGACGATCTCGGTGTTTCGCAAAGCGTCACCATCGGTCGTTCACATAACAACCAGCGAGCTGGCAAAAAGCATGTTCAGTCTGGATGTTTTTGCGATTCCGCGTGGGACGGGTTCGGGCATTGTGTACGACCGGAAAGGGTATGTTGTTACTAACTATCATGTGATCGAACCGGGCCGTACCTGGACCGTACGCCTTGCCGACCAATCGGAGTGGGAAGCGAAACTGGTCGGGGTTGCCATCGAAAAGGATCTCGCGGTTCTGAAGATCGGTGCGCCGAGCGAACAGCTTACGCCGACCGTGCTGGGCACCTCAGGAGACCTCCAGGTCGGTCAGTTCGTTCTTGCGATCGGCAATCCGTTCGGGCTCGATCAAACGCTCACGACCGGCGTCGTCAGCGCACTCGGTCGGCAGATTCCGTCTCCGTCGCGTTCCGGTCGTCCCATCGAGGACGTGATCCAAACGGACGCGGCCATCAACCCGGGCAATTCGGGCGGGCCGCTGCTCGATAGCGCTGGGCGTTTGATCGGCATCAATACGCAGATTGCCAGCCCGTCTGGGGCCAGCGCGGGCATCGGGTTCGCCATTCCCGTCGACACGGTCAACCGGATCGTGCCGGACCTCATCCGGTATGGTAAAGTGCGCCAACCGGGGCTAGGCGTAAAGGTGGTGCCGGATTCCCTGACACGGCGCATCGGAATAACGAAGGGGGTATTGCTCAATCGGGTCTACAAAGGCAGTGCGGCGGACCTGGCGGGTCTTCGCGGAACGATCGTATCGAAGAGCGGCGAGATCGCTCAGCTCGGGGACGTCATCACGGCGATCAACGGCACACCGACGACTACCACGTTTGACCTGCTGAGCGCGTTGGAACGATTCGAAATCGGGGCGAAGGTGACAGTCAGCTATGTGCGTGACGGAACGGAGCGCAAAACGGTCTTGACGCTTCAGTCGGTGGAATCGCGGTAGCAGCGGCGTTCGAGCGGGAACGAGAATCGTTTGTGCGTGGGGCTCCCCCCATGTCGAACGGGACGTCGGAGCAACCTCTTTTTGGGCGTAGTGCAGCGTCACAGCTTATTCTTAGGGTTCGTTGTGGGTGGCATGGGCAA